>NZ_JBQQCA010000004.1:0-232696 GCF_052246635.1 Streptomyces sp. 6N223
CCCCCGCCCACCCGCCCCTGCTGAGGGGTGGGGAGGCGATGAGGGGGAGGCTGCGTCGCGAGCAGGCAGGCGGGCACGCGGACGGCGCGGGCTTCGCCGAGCGCCGACGCGCGGGCGTGACGCGGGCCCTCCGCGCCTGCTCCGCAGAGGGGGCAGCGGCGCGGCGCCGCGCGCGGTCAGCGACTCACCGGCGGCGTGCTCTCCGTTTGTCCCTGCGCTGGGCGCGCTGGCGTTCTCCCGCCTCCAGGAGCAGGCTCGTGACGGCGATGAAGAGGCCGACCGTGGTGAGGGCGTAGACGATGGTGAAGGCCTTGGAGTAGGCGGTCGTCGGTGCCAGGTCGCCGTAGCCGATGGTCAGGCCGGTGGTCATGGAGAAGTAGAGGCTGTCCAGCACCGACCAGCCCTCGTGCCAGGTGTAGAAGAGCGTGGCCGTGGCGATGGTCGCCACCAGGGACACGGCCGCGCCCCGGAACGCCGGGTCCCGCCAGGCGCTGCGGATCGACGCCGCCAGCACGGCGGCCAGCACCACGAATCCGAACACCCCGTCAGTGTCGCCCACGCAGCCTTGCGGAAACGGCAAGAAGACTTGCCCCGGCGCGTCCCTCCCAAGCACGCTGCGAGCGTGACCACACACCACGCACACGCGCACTCGCACTCGCACGGGCACGGGCACGAGGACATCGACTGGGACGAGCTGGCCGACCAGCTCGAACGCCAGGCCCGCGCCCAGCTCGGCTTCCTGCGCGAGACCGCAGCCTGGCTCGGCCCTCAGCTCCCCTCCCCGCAGGCCCTCGCCCGGGTCCTGGACATCGGCAGCGGCCCCGGAGCGGCGGCCGCCGTCTTCGCCGAGGCCTTCCCCGACGCCGAGGTCATCGCCGTCGACGGCACCCCCGGCCTGCTGGAGCGCGCGGCCGCGCGCGGCGTCACCACCCGCCTCGCCGAGCTGCCCGGCGAGCTGGACACCCTCGGCACGGCCGACCTCGTCTGGGCCGCCCGCGTCGTGCACCACCTCGGCGACCAGCAGGCGGCGTTGAACGCCCTCGCCCACCGCGTACGCCCCGGCGGGCTGCTGGCGATCAGCGAGGGCGGGCTGCCGCCGCGCTTCCTGCCCCGCGACATCGGCATCGGCCGCCCCGGCCTCCAGGCCCGCCTGGACGTGGCCAACGAGGAGTGGTTCACCGCCATGCGCGCCGCGCTCCCCGACGCCGCCGATATCATCGAGGACTGGCCCGCCATGCTCGCCCGCGCCGGCCTGACCCCGGTCGCCACCCGCAGCTTCCTCACCGAGCTGCGCCCACCCCTGGACGACGACGCCCGCGAGCTCATCCACGGCCACCTGGCTCGCTCCCGCGAGGTCCTCGCCGACGTCCTCGACCCCGACGACGTGCACACCCTCGACGCCCTCCTCGACCCCGACGCCCCCACCGGCATCCGCCGCCGCGCCGACGCCTTCTACCTCACCGCCACCACGGTCCACACCGCGCGCAGGGAGTAACGGGGAATAATCGGCGCCTCACGGGACACCCGGGGGCCATCAACCGCCCCTCTGGGCGTTCGCGAGGCGTTGGACCGCTACGTCGGGGAGACGGCCGGTGGTGGGACGGAGGAGCCGGCCAGGCTCTCAGCTCAAGGCACGCGTGACATCGCCGAGGAGGAGTTCCAGGGGGCCGAACGGCGGATCCTTCTCTGACTGCGGACGGTGACCATGGAACTGCCGATTCTGCCGCTGGCCATCACCATGATGGCCGGGCCCCAGATCATCTCGGCGGTCATCTTCGTCACCACGCCACGGGCCGTCCGCGTCTCGCTCGCGTTCCTGGCGGGCGTCGCCCTCGCGATCACCCTCGGCGTGCTCGTGATGCTGGGGATCGCCGAGCTGCTGGGCAACGCCGTCGACCTGGGCGGCGAGTCCGACGCCGGCTCGGCCGGAAACGTCATCAAGTACGTCCTGATCGGCCTGCTGGCGCTCGCCGCGCTGAAGAACTGGCGGGGGCGCGCCACCGCCGAGCCACCGAAGTGGCTGGGCACGCTCATGTCCGCCGGCACCCGGCGGGCGTTCACCATCGGCCTGATGGTGATCGGGCTGATGCCCTCCGACCTCGTGATCATGCTGACCGTCGGCGTTCACCTGCGGCAGAACGACGCCGGGCTCCTGGAGGCGTTGCCCTTCATCGCGCTCACCGTCCTGATCGCGGCGCTCCCGCTGCTCACCCGCCTCTTCCTCCGCCACCGGGCCGAGGCCGCAATGCCCCGCGTCCGCGACTGGATCAACAGCCACAGCTGGCTGGTCAACATCGCCGTCTGCGTGCTCTTCATCGTGATCATCGCCTTCGGCGCCTGAGCCGTCGGCGTACGCCGTCACCCGAACGGCGCAACAGGGCGGGCACGGCCGTCCGGGTGACCGCACGGTGGGGAAGGCAAGGCCCGCGATCGAGATCCCGGGCAACCGAGACGAAGGGCAGGGATCCGATGCCTCCGCACACCACGACAGGACACGCGGCGGGAGGGGCGGGGGGAACGGCACCGAGGGTGCACGGGGGCGGGGCGCTGGCCTCCGGGCTCGTCGTGTTCGCCGCCGTGATGCTGATCGTCGGCGGGATCATGGACGTCTTCCGGGGCATCATGGGCATCGCCGAGGACGACGTCTTCGTGAGAACCAGCGACTACGCCTTCCAGTTCAACCTCAGCGCCTGGGGCTGGATTCACCTCATCCTCGGCGCCCTCGCCATCCTGATAGGCCTCGGCCTGTTCCGGGCCGCCCTGTGGGCGCGCGTCGCCGGCGTCATCATCGCCGGGCTGATGATGCTCGCGGCCTTCGCCTCCATCCCGTACTACCCGGTCTGGTCGATCGTGCTGATCGCCGTCTACGGCTTCGTCATCTGGGCGCTGTGCGTGGCCGAGCCCGAGTCACCGGTATGAGGCTGAAGCCCGGTCCGGCCGGGCTCAGAGCGGCTCACACCAGGCGGCGGGCCGTCGCCCAGCGGGTGAGCTCGTGGCGGTTGGAGAGCTGGAGCTTGCGCAGCACCGCCGAGACGTGGCTCTCGACCGTCTTCACCGAGATGAACAGCTCCTTGCCGACCTCCTTGTAGGCGTAGCCGCGCGCGATCAGGCGCAGCACCTCGCGCTCGCGCTGGGTGAGGCGGTCGAGGTCCTCGTCCACCGGGGCGGTGTCGGAGGAGGCGAAGGCGTCGAGCACGAAGCCCGCCAGGCGGGGGGAGAAGACGGCGTCGCCCTCGGCGACGCGGAAGATGGCGTCGACCAGGTCGCGGCCGGTGATGGTCTTGGTGACGTACCCGCGGGCGCCGCCCCGGATGACGCCTATGACGTCCTCGGCGGCGTCGGAGACGGAGAGGGCGAGGAAACGGACGGGATCGGTGGCGGCGGAGAGGAGGGAGGAGCTGCGGCGCAGCACCTCCACGCCGCCGCCGCCGGGGAGGTGGACGTCGAGGAGGACCACGTCGGGCCGGGTCTCCCGGATGACGGTCACCGCCTGGTCCACATCGCCGGCCTCGCCGACGACCTCGACGCCGGTCTCCTCGGTCTGGCCGATCTCCGCCCGCACCCCGGCGCGGAACATCCGGTGGTCGTCCACCAGGACGACGCGGGCCCGCTCCTGGCGGCGGTCCTCAGTCATCGTGCTCGCCTCGCTTCATCGTCAGTTCCACCTCCGTGCCCTCGCCCGGCGTGGACCGGACGCGGGCGGTGCCGCCGTTGCGCCGCATCCGGCCGATGATCGACTCGCGCACACCCATGCGGTCCGCCGGGACGGCGTCCGGGTCGAAGCCGGGGCCGCGGTCGCGCACCGATACGAAGACGGTACGCCCCTCGACCTCCGCGAAGACCCGCACGGGGCCGCCCTCGCCACCGTACTTGGCGGCGTTGACCATCGCCTCGCGCGCCGCCTGGAGCTGGGCGGTGAGCTGCTCGTCCACCGGGCAGTCGCCGACGCAGACCACCTCGATCGGCACGCCGTGGTAATCCTCGACCTCGGCCGCGGCGGCCCTCACCGCCTCGGCGAGGGTGGTGGGCGACGCCTCGGCCTCCGGCTCGGCCGACTCGCCGGGGCGTTCCGCCGACTTGTACAGCCAGGTGCGCAGCTCCCGCTCCTGCGCGCGGGCCAGGCGCGCGACCTCGCGCGGGTTCTCGGCGTTGCGCTGGATCAGGGTGAGGGTGTGCAGCACCGAGTCGTGGACGTGCGCGGCGACCTCGGCGCGCTCCTGGGCGCGGATGCGCAGCGTCCGCTCCTCCGACAGGTCCTGCACCATGCGCACCACGTACGGGCCCGCGAGCAGCGCGATGCCGACGACCACGGCCACCGACGCCTGGAGGACGATCCCGAGGTTGTCCGCCGACCCGTCCGCGTCGGTGGTGCCGCGCACCACGACGAAGCCGGCCACGCCCGCGCAGACCAGACCGGCACCGGCCGCGCTGCGCAGCAGCGGCAGCCAGCGGCCCCGCCGGGTGGCGGCGGCCCAGTGCGCGCGGCGGGAGTCGTCGGCCTGCCGCCAGACGACGGCCGCGCCGACGCCGACGATCAGCATCGGCCACAGGGCGGCGTCGGAGATCGGGAACTGGATGTTGGCGCCCAGCACCCCGAGCGCGCCCGCCATCATGACGAACGCCAGCAGCCGGCCCTTCTCCGGCCGGTGGCGCAGCTGCCGCAGGCGGCGCAGACCCCAGCGGCGCCGGGCCGGGGCGGGCGCGGCCGGGGAGGGGGCGGCGCCCAGCGGCACGACGAACCAGAAGATGCCGTAGACGAGGATGCCCAGGCCGTTGGCGGTGAGCAGGAAGAGGAAGACGATGCGCACCCAGGACACGGGCAGCCCCAGGTGCCCGGCCAGGCCGCGCGCGACGCCGCCCAGCCAGCGCCCCTCCGCGCTGCGGTACAGCTTGCGCAGCGGAACGGGCGTGGACGGGGGTGGCGCGGGGCCGGCGGCTGCCTCGGTCATCGTGCCCATCGTCCCCGACATGGACCGATCGTCACACGGGCGGGCCCCGGAGGGCATCAGGGTTGACCCCCCAGAACGGGGTGGGGGCAGCACCAGGGTCTCCCCCGATGCCGGTGCGGGGCCGGAGGCGTCACCATGGTGGGCATGACGGGGACGACCGAGGAGACGGCCAGGCCGAACGCCCGGCTGTCGCGCAGCCGCCACCACAAGGTGATCGGCGGGGTGTGCGGCGGGCTCGGCCGCTACTTCAACCTCGACCCCGTGATCTTCCGGGTGTCGCTGGCGGTGCTGTCGGTCGTCGGCGGGCTCGGCTTCGTCGGGTACGGCCTGGCCTGGCTGATCATCCCCTTCGAGGGCGAGGAGGAGAACGAGGGGCGGCGGCTGCTCTCCGGCCGCGTGGAGGGGCCGGGGCTGACGGCGCTGCTGTTCATCGTCGCCGGGTGCGGCCTGATGCTCGCCGGGCTCACCGACGGGGGCGGGGCCACGTGGTTCTCGGTGATGATGATCGCCGCGCTGGCCGGGGCGGCGCACTGGTCGCGGCGGCGCAGCGAGACGGAGCTGGGGGGCGAGGCCGAGGGCGGCGCGGGGGTCGACGCCGTGACGGCGAACGCCGTGGCGGACGCGCCCCCCGAGGCGCAGCCGCCGCCCGCGCCGGCGGGGCCGTCCTGGTGGCGGCGTTCCCCCGACGACCCCACGGCGGCGGAGCGGGCCAGCGACTACCTGTGGGGGCCGGCTGGCGCGCGCCCGCCGGCCCGGCGCACCGTGCCGCCGCCCGCGCCCCCGGCGGCGACGCAGCCGCCGCCCGCGGTCGCGCCGCGTGAACGCCGCGACATCCGCATGGGCGGCCTGGTGCTGCTGCTGGCGCTGGGGGCGGGCGCGGGCGGCACGGCGGTGGCCTGGGAGCGGGACTCGCTGAGCGAGGCGCTGGTCCTCGGCCTGGCGGCGGCGCTGGCCGTCTTCGGCCTCGGGCTGGTCGTCAGCTCCTTCGCGGGGCGGCTCGGCGGGGGCACGATCGTCGCCGTGGCGCTGACGGCCGGGCTGCTGGCGGGCGCGGCGGCGCTGCCGCAGAACATCGCCACGACCTGGTCGGAGCCGGTGTGGCGCCCGGCCGAGGCGGCGCAGGTGCGGCAGGTGTACGAGGTGGGCACCGGGCGCGCGGAGCTGGACCTGGGCGGGCTGGCGGTGCCGGAGGGAGAGCGGGTGGCCACGGAGCTGGAGGCCGGGGCCGGGGAACTCGTGGTGACGGTGCCGAGGAACGTCGAGCTGACCGTGCACGTGGAGATCGCGGTCGGGGCCTTCACGTACGACGGGCAGCCCGGGGGCGGGAACGACGGCGGGACCTTCGACTCCTGGGCAGGGGTGGGGCAGGAGCGCACCGTGAGCTACGCGCCGGAGGCGGGCGTGGCGGAGGGCGGCAGCGTGGAGCTGTGGCTGGAGATGGGGATCGGGCAGGTCACGGTGGAGCGGGAGGCGGTGTCGTGAACGGCGCGAACGGAGGGAACGGTGCGAACGGCGGGAACGGTGCGAACGGCGGGCCTCTCAGGCCGCACCGGTTCGAGCCGGCGCGGTTCGTGCTGGGGCTGGCACTGATCCTCATCGCGATCCTCTACGCGGCGCGCGCGGCGGGGGAGGAGGAGCCGCCGCTGCCGGTGCTGATCGGGATGGTGCCGGGAGCGCTCCTGCTGTCGGGGGCGGTGGCGGGCATCACGCACGCGGTACGCCGCGCCCGCGGCGGCCGCGGCGCCCGCGCCGACGCCGCCGACGGCCCGTAGCCGAGGGCTCCGCCCCTGACCCCCGGCCGTCCACACCCCGGCACCCCACCCCGTATCCCGCGCGTCAGCCGAAGAGGCGGCGGTTTCTGCGGGCCGCGCGGTTGGCGATCAGGGAGTCAAGGGCCACCGGGCCGCTGCCCGCCAGCAGCAGCGTCGCGAAGCCCGCCAGCATGGGGAGGTCCTGGCCGAAGTAGTACGGGTCCGTCGGCCAGGTGACCGTCAGCCAGAAGGAGAACGCGAGCAGCGCCCCGCCCAACGCCGCGAGCCGGGTGAGGAGGCCGATGAGCACCGCCGCCCCGACCGCCATCTCCGCGACCGCGACCCCGTTGCCGAACAGGCCCGGATGGTCCAGCGCCAGGTCGGCCAGCCACCCCGCCGCCGCGTCGTCCTTGGAGAACTCCAGCGTCGTCTCCATCTGGTCGGTGCTCATGGCCTCGCTGAACGGCCAGGCGTCGGTGTACTTGTCGATCCCGGCGTAGAGGAAGGTGATGCCGAGAAAGAGCCGCAGCGGCAGCAGGGCGTAGCGGGCGGCGGTGTCCCGCAATCCGCCGCCCGGCCCGCCGGTGCCGGGCAGGGGGCCGCGCGCCGCCGGGCCGCCGAGTTGTTCCGTCACTGACATGGCCGTGCCACCTTTCGCTCCCCGCTCAGTCTGCCAGCGCGCTCAGGGCCCGGCCAGGGCTGGCGGCCCGTCAGGCCGGGCGCGTCGCGGCGGCGAACGGCATCGAGTCCACGGGGGCGAGGGCGATGGGAACGCCGGGGCGGGAGGCGTGGACGATCTGGCCGTCGCCGACGTATATGCCGACGTGGCTGATGCCGGCGTAGTAGAAGACCAGGTCGCCGGGGGCGAGTTCGGAGCGCGAGACCCGGGTGCCCGCGTCGACCTGGCCGTAGCTGGTGCGCGGCAGCGCCACCCCGGCCGCGCTCCACGCCGCCTGGGTGAGCCCCGAGCAGTCGAAGGCGTGAGGCCCGGTCGCGCCCCAGCCGTACGCCTTGCCGAGCTGGGCGTACGCGAACTCCACCGCCGCCTCGGCGCGGGCGTTCGGCGCGGGCGTGTCGGGCGAGCCGGTGCCCGAACCGGGGACGGAGCCGGGGACGGAGCCGGTGCCCGAACCGGCGGCGACCGCCGCGTCGCCGAGCAGCACCCGCTCGCGCTCCTCGGCGGTGAGCGTGGCCAGCAGCTCCTCCGCCTCCGCCAGCCGGTCCTCCACCGTGCGCCGCTCGTCCCGCGCCGCCTCCCGCGCCTCCGCCAGCGCGTCGGCCTCCTCGCCCGCCTCGGCGCGCAGCTGCTCGAGACGCCGGATCTGGTCCTCGATGCCCGCCACGGCCCGCGCCTGGCGGTCCCCGCTGCGGTCCATCAGCGCCGCACGGTCCAGGAAGTCGTCGGGGTCGGAGGAGAGCGCGAGCTGAAGCGACGGCGCCACGCCCGAGGAGCGGTACTCGGCGGAGGCGTGCGAGCCGAGGGCGTCGCGCGCCTGGTTGAGCTCCTCGGTGCGCCGGGCCGCCTCGTCGCGCAGCCGGTCCAGATCGTCCCGCGCCGCGTCCGCCTCCTCCGTGGCGGCGTTGAACCGCTCGGTGGCCTCCTCGGCCTCGCGGTGGAGCGCGTCGACCCGGTCCCGGACCTCCGCCAGGCCCGGCTGGGGCTCGGCGAGCGCGGAGCCTTCGAGGCCGAGGCCGACGGCCGAGGCGGCGCCGGCGAGGGAGAGGGTGGCGGCGGCGAGGGACCGGAAGGGGCGTTTGGCCGCGGTGGCCGCCCGTTTCGGCTTGCGATGCTTGCCCATGTCCCGGGACGCTAAACCGGCCCGGGGCGGGGCGGCGGCGCGTTGATCGGTAATGACCCCGAGATGACCGTGTGTGGTGGCAAATCCCCTGCGGATGACGGCCGTTGACCCCGCGGTGACTACTCCCGCTCCGCCTCGTGGAGCGGGTCGATGATCTCGCGGAAGGCGCCGAGGGACTGGGCGCCGCTGAGCGGGTGGCCGTCGATGAGGAAGGAGGGGACCGTGCTGACGCCCATGTCGTACGCCTCCTGCGCGTCGCGGCCGACCGCCTCGCCCGCCTCATCGGATTCCGTGTCGCGCAGGAAGCGGCCGATGTCGGGGATCCCGGCCTCCGCCGCCAGCGCGCGCAGGCCGTCCTCCTCGAAGCGGCCGGATCCGAGGTTGAACTGCTCGCCGAGGGCCGCCTCGTGGAACTCCCAGAACCGGTCCTGCCGTCCGGCCGCCCAGGCCGCGCGGGCGGCGGCGTCGGACTCGGGGCCGTTGATGGGGTAGTTGCGGAACTCGATGCGAAGGATCCCGGCGTCCACGTACTCCCTCACCAGCCGGTCGTGGGTGTCGCGGGCGTGGATGCCGACGAACGCGTCCTGGAAGTCGGCGTACTCGATCATCACGATGGGCGCGTCCACGTCGCCGAGGGCGAGGGGGTCGTCGGCGTCGCGGCGGGCGAGCGCCAGCGCGGGGTTGTCCGAGGGCAGCGGCTTGATCTCCTCCTCGCCGCCGTCCCCCGCGCTGTCGTCGGAGCCTCCGCCGTCGCCGCCGGCAAGGGCGGAGAGCATCACGAGCAGCAGCGAGCCGATCAGCAGAGCGGCCAGCAGCGCCGCGGCGTACGGGCGCGCGGCGCGGGCGCCGTAGGTGCCGGCGCGCGGCGGCTGGCGCTTGCTCTTGGTGTTCTTGGTGCTCTTGGTGCTCTTGGCCAGCTGTTTGGGCTTGGGGCGCGCTGCGGGCATGCCGCCAGCCTACGGCGGTGGCCTCCCAGGGCCCGGGGCCCGGGGTCCGGAGGGAAGCCCTCCGGACCCCGGGGACGGGGTGGCTCGCCGCAGGCGGTACGCGCTACGCGCCGCTCGGGCCGTTGGCGTAGGTGGCCAGCCACGCCAGCGGGGCGTTCCAGTTGATGGTCACCTCGTTGGTCGAGTACGACTCGATGTGGTCGATGTAGCACATCGCGCCGACGCACCCCACCAGCTCCTGCTCGGCGATCGGGTCCTCCAGGGCGGCGTCCGGACCGCCGGCGAGCGAGCCGGGCGCCGGGTTCGGCAGGCTGGAGTTGAGCTGGTTGGCCCAGAACCGGTGGTGCTGGTTGTGCGAGTCCCGCTCGCCGTAGCCGGTGACGTACGACTGGTTCAGCGGGTTGCGCCCCAGCACGTAGTCCAGGGCGCGGATGGCGGCGTCGCGGTAGGCGGCCTCGCCGGTCAGGCCGGCGGCCACGGCGAGCACCACGCCGTTGTTGAGCACCTGGCCGTTGGAGCCCCAGACGAACTGGCCCGCGAACGGCAGCCCGTACCCCGCCGCCTCGGAGTCGGCCAGGAAGCCGTCGGCGGCCTCCACGACCATCGCCCGCACGTCGGCGAGCTGCCCCTCGGTCAGGTCGTTCGGCACGGTGGCCAGCGTCATCGCGCCCAGACCCGCCGTCTCGAGCCAGGACAGGCCGCCGGGCGGGAAGACCGCCGCCGTGTCGCCGTGCAGCTCGGAGTCCAGCAGCGCCTGCCGGTAGACGTCCTTGCCGGTGGCGGCGAACAGCTCGGCCGCCGCCCAGTAGAACTCGTCGGTCACCTTCTCGTCGCTGTACGCCCCGCCGCCGGTGCCGTCGTTCGGGTCGGCGATCATGGCCGGGTGGGCCTCGGCGGCCTCCCAGGCGCGCTCGGCCGACGCCAGGCAGGTGGCGGCGTACTCCGCGTCGAAGGGCTCGAAGACGCGGGCGCACTGGGCGGCGGCGGCGGCGAGGTTGAGGGTGGCGGCGGTGGACGGCGGGTGCAGCTCACGCGGCTGGGCGTCGTCCTCGGGCATCATCGGCAGCGCGGTCCACTCGGCGTCGTGGAGCTTGTGATGCGCCATGCCCGCCAGTTCCTGGCCCGCCGGGACCTGCATGGCCATCAGGAAGTCCATCTCCCACTTGGCCTCGTCCAGGACGTCGGGGATGTCGTTGCCGGTCTCGGGGACGGCGAGGGAGCCGTCGCCCAGGGCGTCGGGGTACTGCTCGTACACGGACATCAGCTGGGCCACGGAGATGCCGCCGTTGACGACGTACTTGCCGTGGTCGCCCGCGTCGTACCAGCCGCCGGCCGCGTCCAGGGTGTAGTCGCAGGGGTCGGTCTCCCAGCAGGTCACGTCGTTGTCGCCCTTGTTGGGCGCGACGTTGACGTGCCCGGCGGGGCGGGCGTACTCCTCACCGACGAGGGCGGCGTCGATCTTGATGCCGCTGCGGTTGTGGTAGTAGTACGCCATCGCGTCGGTGCTCAGCCCGGCGTAGATGTCGTCGCCGATGGTGAACGGCACGCTCGTCTTGCCGTCGATGGTGACGGTGTAGCCCTCGCCCGGCGTGGTGACGTCGCTGAAGTCGAAGGTATGGACCTTCTGCGCGGAGGTGGAGTCGACCCCGGCGGGCGTGGTGGTGCCGGAGGCCACCTCGGTGCCGTCGGCGGCGTTCAGCGTCCACGGCAGCGCCTCGGCCGCCTCGGTGACGAAGGTGCCGGACTTGACGCCGTCCGTGAGGTAACCGTGCTGGTTGACGCGGACCGGTGAGCCGGTGTCGGGGTCGAACGGCGGCCGCTCGGCGCCGCCGCGCAGCGACACGTCGTCCATGCAGAAGGTGAACGGCTCCTCGCCGCCGCCGAGTTGGAAGACCAGCTGCGCCTCGGGCAGGTCGGCGGTCGCGGTGAAGATGTGGCTGATCGGCTCGGCGGTGTCGGTGGCCTGGTCGGTGGCGGAGAGCTGCGGGGTGAAGGGGTCGACCGACATCTGGATGTTGGCGCGGACGGTCACCGGGGCGCTGGTGGTGGGCGTGTAGAGGAACTCGTACGTCTCGCCCGCGGTGATCGGCAGCGCGTCCTGGCCGATGATGACGTCCCAGGGGTTGGCGGTGCCCCCGGGGATCTCCGCGCACAGGCGGCCGTCGACCACCTTCGGGGTGACGTTCTCCGTCCCCCACCAGGGGGCGGTGGCGCCGTCGGCGAAGTCGCCGTTGGCGATGAGCTCGGGCCCGGGCTCTTGCTGGGCGCTGGCCGTGGTGGCGGCCGGGACGGCGACGGCGGCGGCGAGCAACCCGGCGGCGGCCACGGCCGCGGCGCCCAGGCGGCGCCGCCTGCGGTGGGGATGTGGGCGATGTGTCACGGCTCGGTCCTTTGGTGGGGATGGACATGACGTGCTGGTGACATGGACATGGGAGCATATGGGAGCGCTCCCACAGGCATCCTCGGGTCCCGGTTTCCCAGCGTCAAGACGCGCGTCACTAGACTTCCCCGCCATGGACGTCTTGATCAGCGTCGTTCTGGGTCTGCACATCGTCGGCATCGCCGCTCTGCTCGGCGGCTTCCTGGGGCAGATGAAGGCGATGGGGGAGGGCGAGGCGCGCATCAACGCGGGGATGCTGCACGGCGGATGGACGATGCTCGTCACCGGCCTCGCGCTCGTCGGCCTCAACCAGGCCGACGATCAGGAGGTGAACAACGCCAAGATCGCCGTGAAGCTCACCGTGCTGCTGGCGATCCTGGCGCTCGCCTACGTCAACCGCGACGAGGAGAAGGTCGGCACGCCGGTCTTCGGCGCGGTCGGGGCGCTGGCGACGGCCAACGTCTTCATCGCGACGGTGTGGTGACGGGCGGTTCCTCCTCCGCGCCGGGTTCCTCCTCCGCGCCGGGCTTCTTCTCCGCGCCGGGCTCCTCCTCCGCCCCGGGCCTGTCTCCGGGGTCTTCCTCGGCCGCGCGCTCGGCGGCGTCCATGGCGGCGTCGGTCACCCGGGTCATGGCGAACAGCAGGCAGAGGGTCAGGGCGGCGGTGATGGCGAAGACCGCGCGCAGGCCGAGGAGTTGGGCCCCGAGGCCGCCGGCCGCCGCGCCCAGCGGCATCGTGCCCCAGGCCAGCAGCCGGTAGCCGCTGTTGAGGCGGCCCAGCAGCCGGTCGGGCGTGACACGTTGCCGCAGCGAGACGGTGATGACGTTCCACACCACGATGCCGACGCCGCCGAGGAAGAAGGCGGCGCCGATGAGGAAGGGGTTCGCGGTCGCGGCGGGGACGCCCAGCATCAGGGTCGAGCTGACGGTGGTGAACACCAGCGCGCGGGCCCGGCCCAGCGCCCGCTCGATCCGCGCGGCGAGGAGCGAGCCGGCGAGGCTGCCGGCGGCGGTGGCGGTCAGCAGCGCCCCGTAGGAGGCGTCGGACAGGCCCATCGTGGAGTCCCGCCCGGCGGCGTAGAGCACGAAGACCGCGAACATGGCGTTGCTGGCGAAGTTGGAGACCCCGACCATCGCGGCGAGCGTCCGCAGCAGGCGGTGGCGCCGGAGGTAGCGCAGCCCCTCGGCGATGTCGGCGCGCATGGTGGTCGGCTGCGCGCGCTCGACGCGGAAGGAGCCGCGTACCAGCAGCAGCACGCCGATGGCCAGCAGCCACAGGCCGGCCGGGGTGGCGAAGGCGAGGACCGCACCCGCCGCCGCGAGGACGCCGGCCAGCGGCGGGCCTATGAACTGATTGGCCGTCAGCTCTGCGGCGAACAGGCGCCCGTTGGCGCGCGAGAGCTGATCGCGGCTGACGAGCTGCGGCACGATCGACTGGGCCGAGGTGTCGTAGAGCGTCTCGGCGATGCCGATGCCGAAGGCGACGGCGTACAGCGCCCAGATCGAGCCGGCGTCGAAGGCGGCGAGGAGCGTGACGGCGGCGAGCAGCAGCGCGCGGAGGGCGTTGGCGCCGAGCATCGCGCGGCGGCGGTCGAGCCGGTCGGCGAGGGCACCGGCGGGCAGCGCGAAGAGGAGCCAGGGGAGGGTCAGCGCGAGGCTCAGGCCAGCGATGAGGGTGGGGGAGCGGGTGTGGTCGATGGCCACGAGCGGGAGCGCGACCTTGAGGACGCCGTCGGCGAGGTTGGACAGGCCTGAGGAGGTCCACAGCCGCCAGTAGCCGGCGCCGAGGGAAGGGGTGTCCGCCATTGGTGGAGAATCCCACATCGATGGAGAAAGCTCAATCAATAATCCTCGGTGGCCCGACTCCGCCGCCCGAGCCGGCCCGGTCCGGTCCGGTCCGGTCAGTCTGACACCCCGGAGAAGGCGATCACCTTCTCGATGTGCGCGCGGACGAGAAGCTCGCCAGGTACGCCGTTGCGGGCCGCGAACTCCTCGGCGCGGTCCTCGCCCATGTAGCGGGCGCCGAGGCGGCCCGCCCAGTGCCGCACCTCGCCCGGGTCCTCGGAGATCTCGGCGCGGCCCTCCAGCAGGACGAACGCGTACGGTGGCCGGTCCTCGTCCACGCACAGGGCGAACCGCCCGTCCCGGGCCAGGTTGCGCCCCTTGACCCCGCTCTTGCCGGTGTTGAACACCACGTCGTCGCCGTCGAGCAGAAACCAGACCGGCGTGAGGTGCGGGCTGCCGTCGGCCCGGACCGTCGAGAGCTTGCCGGTGCGGGTTCCGTCCGAGACGAAGGCCCGCCACTCCTGGTCGGTCATCTTCCGCATGCGTCTGCCTTTCGATCTTCCGATCCGGTGCGGGGCTATTCCCGCGTTCGCGCGTTCCCGCGTTCCGCGTTCCGCGTTCCTGCGTTTCTGATTGTGGTGACCCTTGGTGCCCAGCCTCCGCGAACGCGCGCGGGATTATCCTGCGACCATGGACGACGAGGCCCCGCTGCGGAAGCGACGGCAGGCGACTGTTCGCGAGACCAAGGCGCTAGCCCACCCGTTGCGGCTGCGCATCCTGCGGCTGTGCGGCCAGCGGGAGATGACCAACAAGCAGCTCGCCGACCGCCTCGGCCGCGACCCGGGGACCGTGCTGTACCACGTCCGGCAGCTCGCCGACGCGGGCTTCCTGGAGCCGGCCCCGGTCCGGACGGGCGAGCGCGGGGCCCTGGAGAAGCCCTACCGCGCCACCCGCAAGTCCTGGTGGCTGTCGAACCCGATGGAGAACCTGGACGCCGAGGCGAGGTTCGCTCCCGTCGAGGCGTTCCAGGACGAGCTGCGCGAGGCGGGCCCGGAGTCCGTCGCCGCCTTCGACCGGTTCGCGCTCCACCTCTCGCCCGAGGACATCGAGATCCTCGAACGCCGCATCCTCGCCATCCTCGACGAGTACATCGAGACCGACGACGAACGCCTCGACCAGCCGCTGCACGGCGGCATCCTCGTGCTGCACCGCCTCGCGGGCGGGGACGCGGGCGAGGATGACGAGGTGGGGGGCCACGGCCGTACGGCTGACCCTTCCCCGCCCCCAGGGGAGGGCAGCCGGGGAAGGCGGCGTGATCCGCCGGACGGGCGTTACGCGACGCGCACGTAGCCGTAGATCGGCATCACGTCGATCGACTCGTACTTGACGACCGTGCTCGGGTTCGGCGCGTGGATCATCATCCCGTCGCCGGTGTACAGGCCGACGTGGCTGACGTCGTCGTAGAAGAAGACCAGGTCGCCCGGCTGGAGCTCGTCGCGCGTGACGCGGGTGCCGAAGTTCACCTGGTCCCAGGTGACCCGGGGTATCTCGATCCCGGCGGCGCGCCAGGCGGCCTGCGTCAGGCCCGAGCAGTCCCAGGAGTCGGGGCCGGTGGCGCCCCAGACGTAGGGGTCGCCCAGCTGCTCGTCGGCGAAGGCGATGGCCTGCTCGGCCAGGGAGTCGTACGTGCCGTCCGCGGCGCCGCCACTGCCGCCGCTCCCCTGCTCCTGCTGCTCCTGCTGTTGCTGCTCCTGCGCGGCCTGCTCCGCCGCCTCCTGCGCCTCGCGGCGTTCCCGCGCCTCGCGGGCCCGGCGTTCGGCCTCCTGCTGCTCCAGCCGCTCCAGCTCGTCGTAGGCGGCCTGTTCCTCGTCCGTGAGCTCGTCGAGGAGCTGCCGGGCCTCGGCCAGCTTGTTCTGGACGGTGTCCTTCTGGTCCTGGAGGTCGGCCTCGCGGTTCTGGAGCTCGGTCAGCGCGTCGGCGGCGTCGACGCTGTGCTCCTCGGCATCGGCCTGGCGTTCGGTGAAGTCGTCGAGCGCCTGCTGCTGTTGCTCGCCGAGACGGTCGAGGGTGTGGCTCTGGTCGAAGAACGCCTTCGGGTCCGTGGCCAGCAGCAGGGTGACGGTTTCGGGCATGCTGCCGCCGCCGTGGCGGTACTGGGCGGCGGCGAAGTTGCCGAGGACGCGCCGGGCCTCGTTGACCTCGTCGGTGGCCTGGGCGGCGGCGTCCAGCGCCTCGTCGACGGTGTCCTGCTGCTCGTCGACCTCTTCCTTGGCCTCGTTGTACTCCTGGGTGGCGACCTCGGCGTCGTGGTAGAGCTCGTCGACCTGGTCCCTGACCTCCTGCGCCCGCTCGGCGGCGTCGTTGGCGCGCTCCCGCTGCTCCTCTATGGAGGGCGTGTCGTCCTCGTCGGCGTAGCCGCTCTGCGACAGCAGCGTGGCCGAGACCAGCGCCGCCGCGCCGACGCCGACGGCGCCGCGCCGCGCGGCGGGGCGCTCCAACAGCCCGGTGCGGGGCTTGCGGTGGGAACCCACGGGCGTCTCCTTCCGACGAAGACCGAGCCACCTGCCGACGCACGCTAGCCACAGTGAGGGGCTCTTGTGAAGGCTGGGATGGGATTTATCCGCGATGTGACCGAAATCATTTCGTGACCTTGCGGGGGTTTGCCGTCCCTCGATGTGAAGCTGAACGAATGTACGTGCCCCGACACTTCGCCGCCGGCGAGGCCCAGACGCGCGAGCTGCTGGACCGCTGCGAGACGGCCGACCTGATCACCGCCACGCCCGAGGGGCCGCTGGCGACGTTCCTCCCGGTCATCCACGCCCCGGACGTCGGCGAGCGGGGCGCGCTGCTGGCGCACGTCGCCCGCAACAACGAGCAGTGGCGGCGGCCCGCCCTCGGCGAGGCGCTGGCCATCCTCCGCGGGCCCGACGCGTACGTGTCGCCCACCTGGTACGCCTCCAAGGCCGAGCACGGCCGCGTGGTGCCGACGTGGAACTACGTCACGGCCCACGTCTACGGCCGCCTCGTCGTGCACGAGGACGCCGACTGGCTGGCGTCGATGGTCCGCCGCCTCACCGAACGCCACGAGTCCGGCCGCGCGCGTCCCTGGTCGGTCGACGACGCGCCACCGGCGTTCGTCGCGGGGCAGCTCCGGGCGATCGTCGGCCTCGAACTCGTCATCACCAGGGTCGAGGCCAAGGCCAAGCTGAGCCAGAACCGCCCGGCCGCCGACCGCGAGGGCGTGGCGGCGGGCCTGGCGGCGGAGGGCGACGCGGAGATGGCCGCGGCCGTGCGGACCGCGCGCGGGGCCTAGCCCAGCGGACGGCCGGGGGAGAACCGGGAGAACCCCCGCCTCACGCCGGGTTGTTGCGCAGCCTGCGCCGCTCCCAGCGGTTGGGGTGGCGCAGCGTCGCGCCCGCCATGCCGCCCGCGCCGGTGATGCGCAGGAGCGGCGTGCCGGGCAGGCGTTCGGGCGTGGTCTTGTCCCGCACGCCGCCGATGCCGGGGTCGATGCCGGTGGTGTCGACGGCCCAGCCGTCCGGGACCACGATGGTGACGCCCGCCATCTCGCCGTGCACCTCGACCTCGACCTCCTGCCACGGGCAGTCGGCGCGCGTGAAGTCGAGCTTGACGCCGCCCAGCCCGCCGCGGGCGACGATGCGGGCCGGCACCCGCCAGCGGCCCACGCGCTCCGCGCCGTGCAGCCCGCCCTTGAGCTCCAGCGGCGGGCGACCCTCGGCCTCCACGGCGGCGGCCGGGGGCGGCAGGTCGGCGGTGAGCGGTTCGAGATCGCCGTAGGTCTTGGCGGCGAACGCCCGTTCCAGGCGCTCCTCCAGCTCCTCCAGGTCGATCCGCCCGTCGCCCGCGGCCTCCCGCAGCCGTTCGGCGACGGCCTCCCGGTCCTCGTGCGAGGCCCGCAGCTCGGCGCGCGGTCGGTGAGGTTCGGGGAGAGGGGAGTCAGGCGGCATGGAGTTGATTCTAGGAGCGGGCCCGCCGGGTGGGGGAGCGGTCATAGACTCGGAGGCGATGAGCGGCCTCTTTGATGACAACGCGCTGGCGGACCTCGACCCCGTGACGGATCCGGGCGAGGAGCCGACACCTCCGCCCGAGCAGGAGGCGGAGCAGGCCGAGGCCGTCGACGCGCTCTTCGAGGGCACCTTCGCCGAGCCGAAGCGGGCCGAGGAGGACGCCTACTACCGCAACGGCGCGCGCAAGCCCGTCGCCGACCCCGCCGCCCTGCTGGAGGGGCTGAACGACCAGCAGCGCGACGCCGTCACCCACAGTGGCGCGCCGCTGCTGATCGTGGCCGGGGCCGGGTCGGGCAAGACGCGGGTGCTGACCCACCGCATCGCGTACCTGCTGGCCGCGCGCGGCGTCCACCCCGGCCAGATCCTCGCGATCACCTTCACCAACAAGGCCGCCGGCGAGATGCGCGAGCGCGTCGAGGAGCTGGTGGGCCCGCGGGCGAACGCCATGTGGGTGATGACCTTCCACAGCGCCTGCGTGCGCATCCTGCGCCGCGAGAGCAAGAAGCTCGGCTTCACCTCCAGCTTCTCGATCTACGACGCCGCCGACTCGCGCCGCCTGATGGCGCTGGTCTGCCGCGATCTGGACCTTGACCCGAAGCGGTACCCGCCCAAGTCCTTCAGCGCCAAGGTCTCGAACCTCAAGAACGAGCTGATCGACCCCGAGGACTTCGCCGCCCAGGCGTCCGACGGCTTCGAGAAGACCCTCGCCGAGGCGTACACCCTCTACCAGTCGCGGCTGCGCGAGGCCAACGCCCTCGACTTCGACGACATCATCATGACCGCCGTCCACCTGCTCGACGCCTTCCCCGACGTGGCCGAGCACTACCGGCGCCGCTTCCGGCACGTGCTCGTCGACGAGTACCAGGACACCAACATCGCGCAGTACCGGCTGATCCGGCTGCTCGTCGGCGTCGAGGGGGAGGGCGGCGACGAGTACGCCACCGGCCCCGCCGAGCTGTGCGTCGTCGGCGACGCCGACCAGTCGATCTACGCCTTCCGCGGCGCCACCATCCGCAACATCCTCCAGTTCGAGCAGGACTTCCCGCAGGCCAGCACCCTGCTGCTGGAGCGGAACTACCGCTCCACGCAGACCATCCTGTCGGCCGCCAACGCCGTCATCGCGCGCAACGAGGACCGCCGCCCGAAGAACCTGTGGACCGACGCCGGCGCCGGGTCCCGCATCACCGGCTGGGTCGCCGACACAGAGCACGACGAGGCGCAGTTCGTCGCCGACGAGATCGACCGCCTGACGGACGAGGACGCGGCCCGCCCCGGCGACGTCGCCGTCTTCTACCGCACCAACGCCCAGTCCCGCGTCTTCGAGGAGGTGTTCATCCGCGTCGGCCTGCCGTACAAGGTCGTCGGCGGCGTCCGCTTCTACGAGCGCCGCGAGGTCCGCGACGTGCTGGCGTACCTGCGGGTGCTGGCCAACCCCGAGGACACCGTGCCGCTGCGCCGCATCCTGAACGTGCCCAAGCGCGGCATCGGCGAGCGCGCGGAGGCGATGATCGAGGCCCTCGCCCAGCGCGAGCGGATCTCCTTCGCGCAGGCGCTGCGCCGCGTGGACGAGGCGTACGGCATGGCGGCGCGCTCCGCCAACGCCGTCAAGCGCTTCAACGAGCTGCTGGAGGAGCTGCGCACGGTCGTGGAGTCGGGCGCGGGCCCGGCCACCGTGCTGGAGGCGGTGCTGGAGCGGACCGGGTACCTGGCGGAGCTCCAGGCGTCCAACGACCCGCAGGACGAGACGCGGGTGGAGAACCTCCAGGAGCTGGCCGCCGTGGCGCTGGAGTTCGAGCAGGAGCGCGCCGAGGACGACCCCGGCACGCTCGCCGACTTCCTGGAGCGGGTGGCGCTGGTCGCCGACTCCGACGAGATCCCCGACGAGAGCGAGGGCGACGGGGGCGGCGTCATCACGCTGATGACGCTGCACACCGCCAAGGGCCTTGAGTTCCCGGTGGTCTTCCTCACCGGCATGGAGGACGGCGTCTTCCCGCACATGCGCTCGCTCGGCAAGACCAAGGAGCTGGAGGAGGAACGCCGCCTGGCGTACGTGGGCATCACGCGCGCCCGGCAGCGGCTGTACGTCTCCCGCTCGGAGCTGCGCAGCGCCTGGGGCCAGCCGCAGCACAATCCGCCCTCGCGCTTCCTGGACGAGATCCCCGACGAGCACGTGGAGTGGCGCCGCGCGGGCGGCACGGCGGCGACGGCGCCCTCGACGGCGTTCACCCCGTCGTCCGGCGGCGGTCGGCAGCCGCGGCGCGGGGCCGGCGGTTTCGCGACGCGGCGGATGCAGGACCGGCCCGTGGTCTCGCTCACACCCGGCGACCGCGTCACCCACGACAGCTTCGGCATGGGCACGGTCGTGTCCGTGCAGGGCAGCGGCGAACGGGCCGAGGCCACGATCGACTTCGGGGGCGACAAGCCCAAGCGGCTGCTGCTCCGTTACGCTCCGGTAGAGAAGCTCTGACGACCGGCGATTCCGTGTCGCTGTCGTGTCACAGCTCGGGGAAAGGGCTTGTCGTAGGGGGGTCCGGGGCGGTTAGCTGCCAGGGCAATAAGCAGAACTTCGTACTCCGATTAACGTCGTCCCTGGCCCTGGAGTACCGGAGTACGTCTCATCACACAACCCCAGGGGGAACAGAATGAGCCAGCCCTGGCAGCAGCAGCCATCCGGCGGATACGGTCAGCAGCCGCCTCCGCCCGGCCCTCCGCCAGGAGGGTACGGCCAGCCGGCGGGCGGCTACGGTCAGCCGGGTGGGTACGGCCAGCCGCAGCAGCCGCAGCCCCAGCCGGGCTACGGATATCCGCAGCAGCCCCCGGGGGCCATGCCGCCGCCGCAGCCCCAGCAGCCCTTCGGCGCCCCGGGCGGCGGGTACCCCGCGCCGGTGCCTCCGCCGCCGATGGGCCAGCAGGGCAACCTGCTTGCCGCGATCGGCGCCGCCGCGGTGGCCGCGATCGTGGGAGCCATCGCCTACGCCTTCATCTACCGCCAGACGCTGGACGAGACCACGGGCGAGGTCACGCAGATCACGTACGTGGCGATCCTCCTCGGCATCCTCGTCGGGCTCGGCCCGGCGTTCCTCGCCAAGGGCAACTGGACGGCGTACATCATCGGCGCCGCGCTGGCGTTCCTCAGCATCTGCCTCGGAGAGGCATGGGGCACGACGATGGTCGTCAGCTGGGGAGCCGACCAGATGGGGGTGGAGCTGGACGGCAACTGGTTCATGCTCCTGTTCAAGTACCCCGGTGACACCTGGGACGCCTGGAAGGACGGCGCCGAGGCGATCAACTACATCTTCCTGTTCGCGGCTCCCGCCGCCGCGCTCGCCATCTGCCAGGGAGTCCTCAGGCGCAGCCAGCAGCGCTGACGCACGCACGAGAGACCAGACCACGAGAGGCGGCCCGTCACCCCGGAACCGGGGCGGCGGGCCGCCTCTCTCGCGCTCGCGTCAGGTCGGCTCCAGGCCGTGGTCGCGCAGCCAGTAGAGCGGGTCGACGGGGTCGCCGCCCCACGGGCGCACCTCGAAGTGCAGGTGCGGTCCGGTGGAGTTCCCCGAGTCGCCGGAGTAGGCGATGACCGTGCCGGCCTGCACCCACCCCGAGGTGTAGACGGTGCTGCTCAGGTGCGCGTACCAGGTCTCCGTGCCGTCCGGGGCGGTGAGGATGACCATGTTGCCGTAGCTCGGGTCCCACTGGGTGGTGATCTCGCCGTCGGTGGCGGCCATCACGGGCGTGCCGTAGCTGACGGGGAAGTCGATGCCGGTGTGCAGCGACATCCAGTTGATGCCGGCGTCGCCGAAGTAGGCGCTGAGGCCGTGCTGCTCAACCGGGAGCGCGAACTTCGGCCGCAACGCCTCCTGCCGGGCCGCCTCCTCGGCGGCCTCGCGCTCCTCCCGCTCCTGCTGCCGCTCCAGGTCGATGTCGGCCTGGGTCTGGCTGGCGCGGTTGGCGTAGTCGTCGACGGCCTGCGAGAGGCCGGTGAGCTGGGTGTCGAACTCGCGGTTGGCGGCGACGGGTTCGGCGTCGTCCCCGGCGGCGTTGTCGGGGGCGGCGACGGGGGCGGGCTCGCTGCCCTTGCCGCCCGAGCCCGACTCGTTGACGGTGGCGGCGGTGGCGATGGCGGTCACGCCGAGGACGGCGAGGGAGGGGGCGGCGACGCTGAAGAACGCCGACCGGCGCGGCCCGGCGGCCCGGCGCCTGCGCCGCGGGGGAGGGGGAGGAGCCGCTTCGGGCTCACGCTCCGGCCCAGGTTCAGGCTCCTGCTCCTGGTGATCGAGTTCGGGCTCGGGCTCGGGCCGCGGCTCCGCCACCTCGTAGGCGTAGTGGCCTTCGTGGTGGCCGGCGGCGTACCCGGCCGCGTCCTCCGCCCCCTGCCAGGCCGTGTACGCCGTCGCCCCCGTGTCGTCGTATCCGCCCGTGGCGGCGGGGGTTTGGTGAAGATCTACCGCCGGGTAGCCCGTGGTGTCCCACTCGCCGGATTGGTACGCACCCAGATAGGCCTGGTCCTGCGCACCCGGTGCGGGGTCCTGTATGGAACCGAAGCCGCCGGCGTAGGTGTCATAACCGCCGTAACCGTCATAGCCCCCGTAGTCCCCGTAACCGCCGAGGCTCTCGGTCTCGGGGTAGGCGGGGGCGGCCGGCATGGCCTCGGGATAGTCGGGATAGGGGGAATGCCAGGGGTCGCTGAGCTCGTCAGTGGGCAGGGTCGGGGTGAAGCCCCCCGACATCTGACGATCGATCACCGACTGTGCCTTTCGGCTCGACTACAGGAGCGGGCGTGAGTCCAGCGGCTGCGTGCGGCGACTGTACCCGGGGGTACGCGACGGCCACAATCTTCTGCCCGTGCCGCCGTCGGTTTCCCGTGTTACGGAAGCGGGCATAGCACTCCCTTTCGGAGTCTCTCGCATTCATGACCCACGATTTGTTCGAGATATGTTCGAGGAACGTTCGATTTCTTGGCTTCGTTTCCTTGGCTGAGGGCGTCGGGTGCGGGATGCTGGCGTTAACGTTCGTTCGCTCGGGAGGCGTGTGATGGGTGTACCGAGTCCGATTCGCGTCGTTGTCGCCAAGCCGGGGCTCGATGGTCATGACCGGGGCGCGAAGGTCATCGCCCGCGCCCTGCGCGACGCCGGCATGGAGGTCATCTACACCGGGCTGCACCAGACGCCGGAGCAGATCGTGGAGACCGCGATCCAGGAGGACGCCGACGCCGTCGGCCTGTCGATCCTCTCCGGCGCGCACAACACGCTCTTCGCGCGCGTCATCGAGCTGCTGAAGGAGCGGGACGCCGCCGACATCACGGTCTTCGGCGGCGGCATCATCCCCGAGGCCGACATCGCGCCCCTGAAGGCGAAGGGCGTCGCGGAGATCTTCACCCCCGGCGCCCCCACGGGCGACGTCGTCGAGTGGGTCCGCACCCACGTCCGCACCCGCGTGTAATCCCCCCCCGCCCCACCCCTGGATCGCGGCCGCGCCCCGGCGGGCGAAGCGCGCCAACAAGCCGCGCCGCGCCGATGGCCCGCCCGCGGCGCCCGCGCGAGGCGGGAGCGGAGCCCCTGGCTGGGGCAAACGTGACCGGTCTCACCCGGTCCGTACCCGCCCGCGTTTATCGCCCCCGAGGCCGCCCCGATACCCTGCACTCCGGACATGCCGCGTGCCAGCGCAGAGCGCCAAGCGATCCTTGCCGCTGAGCGACGCGGCCACGCGGCACGCCCACGCAGAGACGACAACGAACCGCGAGATCACACCCCGCGAGATCACTGAGTGAGGACGGACGCGCGTGGACCTGTTCGAGTACCAGGCGAGGGACCTCTTCGCCAAGCATGGAGTGCCGGTGCTGCCTGGCGAAACCATCGACACGCCGGAGGCGGCGCGCGAGGCGGCCGAGCGACTCGGTGGCCGCGCGGTCGTCAAGGCGCAGGTGAAGACCGGCGGCCGGGGCAAGGCCGGAGGCGTAAAGCTGGCCGCCGACCCCGAGGACGCCGTCGCGAAGGCCGGGGCCATCCTCGGCATGGACATCAAGGGCCACACGGTCCACAAGGTGATGCTGGCGCAGACCGCCGACATCGCCGAGGAGTACTACCTCTCCTTCCTCCTCGACCGCACCAACCGCACCTTCCTCGCCATGGCCTCCGTCGAGGGCGGCATGGACATCGAGGAGGTCGCCGCGACCAAGCCCGAGGCGCTCGCCAAGATCCCGGTGGACGCGATCGAGGGCGTGACCGAGGCCAAGGCCCGCGAGATCGTCACCGCGGCCCGCTTCCCCGCCGAGGTCGCCGACCAGGTGGTGGACGTCCTGCAGACGCTGTGGACCGTCTTCACCAAGGAGGACGCCCTCCTGGTGGAGGTGAACCCGCTGGTCAAGACCGCCGACGGCGCCATCATCGCGCTGGACGGCAAGGTCTCCCTCGACGCCAACGCCGAGTTCCGGCAGCCGGACCACGCCGCGCTGGAGGACAAGGCCGCCGCCAACCCGCTGGAGGCCGCCGCCAAGGCCAAGGGCCTGAACTACGTCAAGCTGGAGGGCGGCTCGGTCGGCATCATCGGCAACGGCGCCGGCCTCGTCATGAGCACGCTCGACGTCGTCGCCTACGCCGGCGAGCGCCACGGCGGCGTGAAGCCCGCCAACTTCCTCGACATCGGCGGCGGCGCCTCCGCCGAGGTGATGGCCAACGGCCTGGAGATCATCCTCGGCGACCCCGACGTCAACTCCGTCTTCGTCAACGTCTTCGGCGGCATCACCGCCTGCGACGCGGTCGCCAACGGCATCGTGCAGGCGCTGGAGCTGCTCGCCTCCCGGGGCGAGCAGGTCAGCAAGCCGCTGGTGGTGCGCCTCGACGGCAACAACGCGGAGCTCGGCCGCAAGATCCTGACCGACGCCAACCACCCGCTCGTCGAGCAGGTGGACACCATGGACGGCGCGGCCGAGCGCGCCGCCGAGCTGGCAGCCAAGTAGGGCCACCCAGGCCACGTAGGAACGACAAGGACGAGGGCAGCGAAGACAACCATGGCTATCTTCCTCACCAAGGAGAGCAAGGTCATCGTCCAGGGGATGACCGGCTCGGAGGGCCAGAAGCACACCCGGCGGATGCTCGCCTCCGGCACCAACATCGTCGGCGGCGTCAACCCGCGCAAGGCCGGCCAGAAGCTCGACTTCGACGGCACCGAGGTGCCGGTCTTCGGCAGCGTGAAGGAGGCGATGGACGCCACCGGCGCCGACGTCACCGTGATCTTCGTGCCGGAGAAGTTCACCAAGGACGCCGTGATTGAGGCGATCGACGCCGAGATCCCGCTCGCCGTGGTGATCACCGAGGGCATCGCGGTCCACGACACGGCCGCGTTCTGGGCGTACGCGCAGGCCAAGGGCAACGGGACCCGCATCATCGGCCCCAACTGCCCCGGCCTGATCACCCCGGGTCAGTCGAACGCCGGCATCATCCCGGCCGACATCACCAAGCCCGGCCGCATCGGCCTGGTCTCGAAGTCCGGCACGCTGACGTACCAGATGATGTACGAGCTGCGCGACATCGGCTTCAGCTCCTGCGTCGGCATCGGCGGCGACCCGGTCATCGGCACCACCCACATCGACGCGCTCGCGGCGTTCGAGGCCGACCCCGACACCGAGCTGATCGTGATGATCGGCGAGATCGGCGGCGACGCCGAGGAGCGGGCGGCGGACTTCATCAAGGCCAACGTCACCAAGCCGGTCGTCGGCTACGTGGCGGGCTTCACCGCGCCCGAGGGCAAGACCATGGGCCACGCCGGCGCCATCGTCTCCGGCTCCTCCGGCACCGCGCAGGCGAAGAAGGAGGCGCTGGAGGCCGCCGGCGTCAAGGTCGGCAAGACTCCGAGCGAGACCGCCCGCCTCGCCCGCGAGCTCCTCACGGCCTGAGGCTCAGGTCTGAGGCCCGAGCGAGCGGCGACCCACCGCCGCACCCCTCTCTCCCCGCGGCCCGCACCCGCGGGGAACGGGGTCCGGGGGTGGCCGCCCCGCGCGCCCGGCTTCGCCCGGCTCGCCGGGTTCAGTCCGCCAGCAGCGCGAGCGTGATCAGCGCCGTCACCAGCACGACGAGCGTCGCCGACGCCTCGTTCCACCGCCGCGTCGCGCGCTCGCTCGCGAGCCGTACCGACCCCGCGGCGCGGGCGCCGAACCGCTGCGCTCCGGCCAGCTCGCACAGCAGCTCCCGCAGCACGGCCCCGCGCTCCGCCGGGCTCGTCTCGGCCAGCCGCGGCACCCACCTGGCCAGCGCGTCCCGCGCCCGCACGATGCGCCCGGCCGTCGCCGCCGTGCTGGCCTCCACCTCCGCCGCCGTCTCGGGAAGGTCCAGCCCCACCGCGTCGTGCAGCACCACGGCGTGCCGGTAGCAGGGCGGCAGGCTCAGCAACGCCTCCAGCAGCGCCCTGTCCTTGGGCGGGCCCGGGTGCGCCTTCGCCGTGGCGCGGGCCCAGGCGCGCGGGCCGCGCCACCGCAGGGCGGCCAGCCACGGCGACAGGGCGTACTCGAACGCCGTCCACCGCACCCAGCCCACCGGATCGCTGTCCCTGGCCACCTCGGGCCATCGCTCCCAGGCGAGCCGGAACGCCCGGTTGACGGCGCGCTCGGCCGTCCGGCGCCTCCCGCAGAGCAGGAACACCTGCCGGGTGAGGGGGACCGCGTGCCGGGAGTGGAGCTTGTCGAAGGCCTCGGCGGGCGTCGCGTCGGGCGAAAGCGACAAAAGTAGACTCATAGGATAATAGTCACCGACACGGCCACAAAGAACCTGTTACCTACGCCAAGCGGTCGTTGTTGGCAGCATGGCGGCGTGATCACTCTCCACGGCCGGCCCGCCGCCGCCCGGTGGGCGGGCGAGGGGCTGCTCGCCGCCGGGCTCTCCTTCTGCGCCCTGGCCGGTCTCGTGCTCGCGCTGTGGACCGTCTCGCCCTACCCCGACGACGGTGCCGACGCCGCGCTGCGCGTCGCGGCCGACCTGTGGCTTCTCGCCCACGGCACGGACCTGCTGCGCGCCGACACCCTCAGCGGCGTTCCCGCGCCCGTCGGCCCGACCCCGCTGCTGCTGACCCCGCTCCCGGCCTGGCTCCTCCACCGCGCGGCGCGCCACGCCCTCGACGACCGCGACAACCGCGACGACCGCGACATCCGCGAGAACGAGAACGAGGACGCAGACCGGGGCGTGGGGCGGCTGCGCTGCCTGCTGTGCGTCGCGGCCGGCTACCTCGGCGCCGCGACGGCCGCCGTCCTCTTCACGCTCGGCTCCTCGCTCAGCGCCCGGCCCCTCAGCGCCGCGCTCCACCTGACGCTCTTCGCCCTCGCCGTCCTCGCCCTCACCGCCTGGCCCGACCGCCTCCTGGCGCGGGCGGCGGCCGCGGTGGCGGCGCTGTGCGGCGCCGGGGCGCTGCTGGTGGTGTGGGGGCTGGCCCGGCACGCCGACGCCGCGCGGGCGGGCCTCGACCAGCTCGGCGGCTCCTGGCCCGGGCGCGTCGCCGTCCTGCTGCTGAGCCTGGCGCTGCTGCCGAACGCCGCCGTGTGGGCCGTCGCCTACGCCCTCGGGCCCGGCTTCGCGCTCGGCGTCGGCGTCGGCGTTGAGGTGGGTGCCGGCGCCGGTGCGGGCGTTCCCGTGCAGGAGGGCGGCCCGCGCCTGCCCGCGCTCCCGCTGCTGGCGGCGGTGCCCGACGCCCCGCCGACGGGCGCCGCGGCGGGGGCGGCGCTCGTCGCCGTCCCGCTCGCGGGTGCGCTGGCCGCCGCGTGGCTCGCGGCCCGCGACACCGGCGCCTGGTGGCGCGCGGCGCTCGGCGCCCTCCTCGCCGCGCCCTGCGCGGGCGCCGCCCTCGGCGTACTGGCGCTGTTGTCGGGCGGCCCGCTGGGCACCGCCACGCTGGCGGAGTTCGGCCCCGACCCCTGGCGCACGGGCCTGGCCGCCACCGCCTGGACCGCGGCCGTGGCGCCCCCGCTCGCGGTGGCGCTGCGGCTGGCGCGGGCGGTGAGGGAGAGGCGGCAACGCCGGGCGTGCGGCTGGGACGACCGGCCCGCCGGGCCGGACACCGTGCGGACGCTGCGCCTCGTCCGCCCGTTGCGGGCCCCGGTCGCGTCGCCCGCCGATCAGCGCGAGGACCGGCCCTGGTGGCGGCGCGGCGGGCGGGGCGGCAGGCACCGGCGCGGGGATGGCGCCGGGGACGGCTGGCACGGCACCGGGGCCCGGCAGGTGCGCTGGGCCGCGCTCAGGCGGCGTTCCGGCAAGCTCGTCCCCGAGATCGACACCTCCACGCACACCAACACCAACACGGGCGCAGGCGCAGGCGCGGGGCCGTCGGTGCTGCCGCCCGAGCCCGAGGGGTGATCAGTTCCGCTCGGTGAGGAACGGCCGGACCTGACTCGGCAGCAGGTCCTCGCACGCCTCGCGCGAAGGGGTTGTCAGGGCGTCGTCCACGCAGTCGTAGTAGTCCTTGTAGACCAGCTGGACCGTGTACGTCGTGGCCACGATCAGCAGCGAGGCCGCGGCCAGCACGATGCCCGCGACGGCCGCCGCCAGCTGCGGCCGTTCGCCGGCCGCCGCCGGGGGACGGGCGCCGCCGGGCGGCGGCGCGGGCGACGGCCCCGCCGGCGCCGGCGCCGGCGGCTGATCCGCGGCCCGGCCCTCCAGCTGCGCCACCAGCCTGCTGCGCCGCGCCGCGTCCCTGCCGCCCGCGGCGTCCCTGGGGCCGCCGCGCAGCGCGCTGATGCCCCAGTAGAGGGAGAGCGCGCCGAGCAGCAGGCCCAGCCACTCCCAGCCGAGCAGGCCGGAGAAGACGCCCCACATGCCCGCCAGCACGGCGTACCGCGCATGCCGCTGGGCCGGGTCGGTCGGGTCCCAGCGCTGGCCGCCGCCCGGGCCGCCGTTGCGGTCGCGGCCACGGCCGTTCCGGCCCTCCGGCGTCGGGGGCGGGTCGCCGAACCCGCCGCTCTGCCGCCCGGGCTGCCGCCGGCTCCACTGGCTTCCCCAGCGCGACGGCTGCTCGTCCCGCCCGTCCCGCTGCCCGCCGCTGTCCTGGTCCGGCGAGGGCTGGGGGCCCTGCTGTCCCTGCGGGGCCTGCGGATTCGCCGGAGCCTGCGGGGTCTGCGGGTACCGCGGCTGCCACGGCTGGTCGGGCTGCCCCTCGGGCGGCGGAGCGAAGGGGTTGTCCTCCTCGCTCGTGCGTCGGTCGGTCATCTCGCTCGTCGCGTCTCCTCGGTCACGGCGGCACAACGGTGCCGCTTCTTCGACCGTACCTGCCGCGAGCGACCCCCGGACACGGGCCCGGTATCGTGGCAGCGTTTCCGGCTGCGAGCCCCAAGCGACTCCCAGGCGACTCCCAAGCGACTGAAGAGAAAGACCCCGCCGTGCGTCCTGCCCGCCTCGTCGTCCTCGTCTCGGGCTCCGGGACCCTCCTCCAGGCACTGCTCGACGCCGTGGCCGAGCGCGGCCCACAGGCGTACGGCGCCGAGGTCGTCGCCGTCGGCGCCGACCGCCACAACATCGAGGGGCTGCGGCGGGCCGAGCGCGCCGGGCTGCCGGCCTTCGTGCGCCGGCTGAAGGACTACCCCGCGCGCGAGGACTGGGACCGCGCCCTGACCGAGGCCGTCGCCGAGCACGAGCCCGACCTCGTCATCTCCGCCGGCTTCATGAAGATCGTGGGCGCGGACTTCATGGCCCGCTTCGGCGGCCGTTACATCAACACCCACCCCGCGCTGCTGCCCAGCTTCCCCGGCGCCCACCCGGTGCGCGACACGCTCGCGCACGGCGTGAAGGTGACCGGCTGCACCGTCCACTTCGCCGACGCAGGCGTCGACACCGGGCCCATCATCGCCCAGGAGGCGCTGGAGGTCAGGGACGAGGACGACGAGGACTCGCTCCACGAGCGGATCAAGGACGTCGAACGCGGGCTGCTCGTCGAGACCGTGGGGCGGCTGGCCCGCGAGGGCCACACCATCGAGGGACGGAAGGTGTCAATCCCGTGACCGTGACCAACGTGACCCGGGCGCTCGTCAGCGTCTACGACAAGACGGGCCTGGAGGAGCTGGCGCGCGGCCTGCACGCCGCCGGCGTCGAGCTGGTCTCCACCGGCTCCACGGCCAGGACGATCGCCGCCGCCGGGGTGCCGGTCACGGCGGTGGAGGAGCTGACCGGGTTCCCCGAGTGCCTGGACGGCCGGGTCAAGACCCTGCACCCGCGCGTGCACGCGGGCCTGCTCGCCGACGTACGCCGCCCCGAGCACCGCGAGCAGCTCGCCGGGCTCGGGATCGAGCCCTTCCAGCTCCTGGTGTCCAACCTCTACCCCTTCCGGGAGACGGTCGCCTCCGGCGCCTCGCCCGAGGAGTGCGTGGAGCTGATCGACATCGGCGGCCCGGCGATGGTGCGCGCCGCCGCGAAGAACCACGCCTCGGTGGCGGTGGTCGTCGACCCCGCCCGCTACCCGGAGGTGTTGAAGGCGGTCGCCGACGGCGGCTTCGACCTGGCCGCGCGGCGGCGGCTGGCCGCCGACGCCTTCCGCCACACCGCCGAGTACGACGCGGCCGTCGCGACCTGGTTCGCCGAGCAGACCGCCGAGGAGGCGCAGCGGGACTTCCCGGCGTTCCTCGCCACGCCGCTCGCCCTCGACCGCGTGCTGCGCTACGGCGAGAACCCGCACCAGGCCGCCGCGCTCTACGGCGACGGCGGCGGCACCGGCCTGGCCGCCGCCGAGCAGCTCCACGGCAAGGCGATGTCGTACAACAACTACGTCGACACCGAGGCGGCGCGGCGTGCGGCGTACGACCACGGCGCCGACGGCCGGGCGTGCGTGGCGATCGTCAAGCACACCAATCCCTGCGGCATCGCGCTCGGCGCGGACGTGGCCGAGGCGCACCGCAAGGCGCACGACTGCGACCCGCTCTCGGCGTACGGCGGCGTCATCGCCGTCAACCGCCCGGTCTCCCTCGCCATGGCCGAGCGGGTCGCGGGCATCTTCACCGAGGTGATCGTGGCCCCGGACTACGAGGACGGCGCCGTCGAGGCCCTCGCCCGCAAGAAGAACATCCGCGTGCTGCGCTGCCCCTCCCCGCCCGCCGCCGGGCGCGAGGTCCGCCGCATCGACGGCGGCGCCCTGGTGCAGGCCACCGACCGGCTCCAGGCCGAGGGCGACGACCCGGCCGCCTGGCGCCTGGTCGCGGGTGAGGCGCTGCCCGCCGAGGAGCTGGCCGAGCTGGCGTTCGCGTGGCGCGCCTGCCGCGCGGTGAAGTCGAACGCCATCCTGCTGGCCAGGGGATCCGCCACGGTCGGCGTCGGCATGGGCCAGGTCAACCGCGTCGACTCCGCACGCCTCGCCGTGCAGCGCGCGGGCGCCGAGCGCGCCCGCGGCTCCTACGCCGCCTCCGACGCGTTCTTCCCCTTCCCCGACGGCCTGGAGGTCCTCGCCGAGGCGGGCGTCCGCGCCGTGGCGCAGCCCGGCGGCTCGGTCCGCGACGAGGCCGTCATCGAGGCGGCCCGCGCGGCGGGCGTCACCATGTATCTGACGGGGACGCGGCACTTCTTCCACTGACGACGCGGAGCCGGGCCGCCGTGTACGCGATGGCGTGTACACTCGTCGCCATGGCTGACACCATGTCCGTGCGCGACGTCCGTGCCCACCTCGCCGCCGTTCTGGCCAGGGCAGAGGCGGGCGACGCCACCGTGGTGACGCGCGGCAGCACGCCTGTGGCCGCGATCGTCCCGATGGATGCGTTCAACGCGCTGGAGGACGCGGCCGACGAACTCCTCGCCCGGGAGGCGGCTCAGGTCCTGGATGCCGAGGGTGACGGGCCGACGTACACGATGTCCGAGATCGTCGCCGACATCCTTGGCGAGACGCCGCAGGGCAACGCTGCATGAAGTACGCCTTCCGCTTTCTGCCAGCCGCCAGGCGGCAGTTGCGGGCGCTCGACCGGGAGTCGGCGATGCGCATCCTTCTCGCGCTCACGGCACTCGGAGACGACCCTCGCCGCCCGGACGCCGACATCAAGAAGCTCTCCGGGCACGAGGACCTGTACCGACTGCGCGTCGGCAACCACCGCATCGCCTATCGCGTCGACGATGGCCAGCTCGTCATTGTCGTGATCAAGGCCGGCAACCGCCGTGACGTCTACCGGAACCTTGGCGACCGGTAGGCACGCCTCGATCCCTGCCCGCCCACGGATCAGCGGCAAGACCATCCGCCGCCGTGGCGTCCCACTCCTCCTGCTCGGCGGCGTACTCCGCCCAGCTCTCCGGATCCCCTCCGAGACGCTCGAAGGCGGCGAGGATCCGCGCCCTGTGGTGCTCGCTCGGCGTCACGGCTGCGGGCGGTGGAGGAGGTCGACGAGGACGTCGTGCAGGACCTCGTGGTCGCGGGGGTCGTGCAGGCGGTACGGGCCGCCGTCGAGGGTGTACCACTCGGCGGCGCCGGCGTACCGGACCCGGAGGGTGAGCGTGCCGTCGTCGGGGTCGGCGGCGGTGTGGAGTTCGAGCTCGCCGCTGATGACGCCGACCTCGCGCGTCATCAGGCCGCCGCGCGGCGGGGAGAAGACGGTGTAGCGGTCCGTTAGCTGAGTGTCATTCATGGGGGACAGTTCAGCAGGTGTCCAGCAGCCTCTCCAGCGCCGTTCGCTCGTCCGGGTCAATACTCAGCTCCCACGCGTGCTTTGAGCCGATCCACATGCGGGCGTAGACGCAGTGGAAGGACTCCACCGGCGGCTGCCAGTCGGCGGGGTCCTGGTCGCCCTTGGAGCGGTTGGACTCGGCGCTGACCGCGATGAGCTGCGCGTTGTCGAGGTCGTTGGCGAACGCCTCGCGCCGGTCGGTGCTCCAGGCGTCGGCGCCCGAGCGCCAGGCCTCGGCGAGCGCGACCACGTGGTCGATGTCCACGTCCGGCGCGGCGTCGAGGGTCTCGCCGTCGTACTGGCTGAACCAGGTGCCGGACTCGGGGTAGCAGTCGTCGCCGGGGACGACGTCGGTGCCGTCGCGTTCCAGGACGGTCTCGCGGGTCGAGCACTCGCCGTCCTCGGACCAGTGGGGGAACAGCTCGCGCTCGTAGTCCTCCATGGAGCCCTCGGACTCGACGGTGAGCTCGGCGAGCCGGGACCGCGCGGTCTCGGCGTCCGGGATGTTCGGCACGGTCAGCTCCCCGTCGTCCGGCGCGGGGTCGGCGTCCTCCGTCTGCTCGGACGGGCCGGACGGGTCGGCGGGGTCGGCCGGGTCCGTGTCGTCGGTGAGGTCGGAGCAGGCCGGGAGGAGAAGGACAAGGAGGGGGAGGGCTATGAGGACCGCGACGCGGCGGCGTTTGGGGTGTTTCGGGACCATGGTGGATGACTACCCGCGTTCGCGCTCGAACCAGGAGCGGCTGGGAGCGCGCATCAGGTTCACCACCACCGTGACCGCCAGCGCGATGACGAGGAGCCCGAGCGGTACCGTGCCGAGACCGATCACGACGCCGAGCCCGGCCCACACGATCGCCGCCACGCGCAACCGCGCGCCGCCCGTTGCGTAGCGCAGCCCCAGCCCGACGCCGGCGCCGCCGTGGGCGAGGAAGACGACGCCGAGGACGGCGAGCGCCTCGGCCCTCACGTTGTACTCGCGCTCGACCTCGTCCGGGTCGCCCAGCGCGAGCCCGACGTACAGCAGGCCGGCCACCAGCACCAGGGCGCCGGCGGTGAACGTCAGCGCCCGCGCGGTTCTCACGGTTCTGGGCATCAATGGTTTCTCGGTCGTCATGGCCGGAGGATATGTGCACGCCGGTCCTTCGGCGTGTCACCCGTGGATCACAACCGGCGGATTGGCCGCCGGCGGGGAGGATCGGGGAGGATGGGCGGCATGAGCGCCCAGATTCTCGATGGCAAGGCCACGGCCGCAGCGATCAAGGCCGATCTCGCCGAGCGCGTCGCCGCGCTGGCGGCGCGCGGACGCGCCCCCGGCCTCGGCACGCTGCTGGTCGGCGACGACATCGGCAGCCGGAAGTACGTGGCGGGCAAGCACCGCGACTGCGCGGCCGTCGGCATCGCCTCCATCCAGCGCGAGCTGCCCGCCACCGCCACACAGGCGGAGATCGAGGCCGTGGTGCGCGAGCTGAACGAGAACCCGCAGTGCACCGGGTACCTGGTGCAGCTCCCGCTGCCGAAGGGCATCGACGCCAACCGCGTGCTGCAGCTCATCGACCCGGCCAAGGACGCCGACGGGCTGCACCCCACCAACCTCGGCCGCCTGGTGCTGGGCGAGCCCGGCCCGCTGCCCTGCACGCCCAACGGCATCATCACGCTGCTGCGCCGCCACGGCGTGGAGATCGCGGGCGCGGACGTGGTCGTCATCGGGCGCGGGGTGACGGTGGGCCGCTCGCTGCCGCTGCTGCTGACCCGGCGCAGCGAGAACGCCACGGTGACGCAGATTCACACCGGCACCCGCGACATGTCCGCCCACCTGCGGCGCGCCGACATCGTGGTGGCGGCGGCCGGGGTGCCGCACCTGGTGAAGCCGGAGGACGTGAAGCCGGGCGCGGCCGTGCTCGACGTCGGCGTCAGCCGCGACGAGAGCGGGAAGATCGTCGGCGACGTGCACCCGGGCGTCGCGGAGTTCGCGGCCTGGCTGTCGCCCAATCCCGGCGGCGTGGGACCGATGACCCGCGCGATGCTGCTGCAGAACGTGATCGAGGCCGCCGAGGCCGCCGAGGCCGCCGACGAAGCCGCTCGGGGGGCGTAGCGCCGTGCGTGTCTCGCGTACGTCGCGCGCATCCCAGCGGTACCCGACGCGGGGAACGGCCCGGCCGGAGGGCGGGCGCCGCTCCGCGCCGGGCAGCGCGCCCGCCGCCATCCGCCAGTGGCCGCTGCTGACCGTGCTCGCGGCCACCACGGCCGGGCTGCTCGCCACCCTCGGGAACTTCCGCGTCGGCCTGCTCATCGTCGGCTGCGCGCTGCTCACGGGCGCGGTGCTGCGCGGCTGGCTGCCCGCCGTCGGCATGCTGGCGGTCCGCTCCCGGCTCACGGACGTGCTGACGTACGGGGTGCTGGGCGGGTGCGTGGTGCTGATGACGCTGATGGCCCAGCCCAACCCGTGGATCGAGGTGCCGTTCTTCAACGACGTGCTGCGCTTCTCGGCGGGTTAGCGCCCGGTCAGCGCCAGCGCCCGGTCAGCGACCGAGCCACTCGTCGACGCGCTCCGGGTGGTTCGTCGCCCACCGCTCCGCCGCCCCGCGCGGCGTGAGACCGTCCTCGGCGATCAGGCGGGCGACGGCGTTCTGCTCCTCCTCGCTCCAGCTGAAGTCGCGCAGGAACGCCGCCGCCTCGGCGCCGTGCTCCAGGAAGTAGGTGTTGACGTACTTCCGCAGCTCGATCCGGGGATACGCCTCCTCCGGAGGCAGCCGCACCTGCGCCAGCTCGACCTCGGTGTGCAGCCAGTGCGGCCGCCACAGGTACGTCAGCACCGGGTGCCCGCTGCTGCTCGCCTCGGTGACCTCCTCCAGCAGCGCCTCCTCGCTGCCGGCCGCCACCGGCCGGTAGTCGAGCCCGAGGTCGTCGATGATCTCCTCGTCGCGGGTCGCGTAGTGCGGGTCGGCGTGCAGGAGTTCGCCGCCGAGGTCGTCGGCGAAGGCGTTCAGGTTCTCGGCCCTGAGCACGTCGGGGTGGGCGTCGGCGAAGCCGCGCGGCACGTACCAGCCGACCTGGCCGGTGATGCCCAGCGCCCCGGCGTCCGTGACGTTTCCCTTGCCCTCGACGTACAGCTCCCGCTTCTCCGGCAGCGCGCCCCAGTCCTCCAGGATCGCGTCGACGCCGCCCGACGCCAGCTCGTCCCAGGAGGTCTCCTGGTCGTTCGCGCGCAGCTCGACCGGCACGTCCAGCTCGTTCTCCAGGACGTGCGCGGCCATGGCGGCCGTGGCCTGGCCGCCCGTCCAGTCGGGCATGGCGAGGACGACGTAGGTCTGCTCGCCCGCCGCGCTCGCCGCCTCGTCGCCGCCGGACAGCAGGCCGCAGCCGGAGACGGCGAGCAGGAAGGCGAGGCAGCAGGCGAGGGCGGCGGGCGGGCGCCGGAGGCGGGAGGCGTTCATGGCGTGGTGGGTCGGTGGGGCTCTCAGATCAGGCCGAGGGAGCGGACCGCGTCGCGCTCGTCCTGGAGTTCCTTCACCGAGGCGTCGATGCGGGTGCGGGAGAAGTCGTTGATCTCCAGGCCCTGGACGATCGCGTACTCGCCGCCGGAGCAGGTGACGGGGAAGGACGAGATCAGGCCCTCGGGAACGCCGTAGGAGCCGTCGGAGGGCACGGCCATCGAGGTCCAGTCGCCCTCCGGGGTGCCGGTCAGCCAGGTGTGCACGTGGTCGATGGCGGCGTTGGCGGCGGAGGCGGCGGAGGACGCGCCGCGCGCCTCGATGATGGCGGCGCCGCGCTTGGCGACGGTCGGGATGAACTCCTCGGCCAGCCACTTCTCGTCGTTCACCGCCTCGGCGGCGTTCCGGCCGGAGACCTCGGCGTGGAAGATGTCCGGGTACTGGGTGGCGGAGTGGTTGCCCCAGATCGCCAGGCGCCGGATCTCGCCGACGGGCGTGCCGGTCCTCTTCGCCAGCTGGGTCAGCGCCCGGTTGTGGTCGAGGCGGGTCATGGCGGTGAAGCGGTCGGCGGGCACGTCGGGGGCGGCGGCCTGCGCGATGAGGGCGTTGGTGTTGGCGGGGTTGCCCACCACCAGGACGCGCACGTCGTCGGCGGCGTGGTCGTTGATGGCCTTGCCCTGCGGCTTGAAGATGCCGCCGTTGGCCTCCAGCAGGTCGCCGCGCTCCATGCCCTTGGTGCGGGGGCGCGCGCCGACGAGCAGCGCGACGTTGGCGCCGTCGAACGCCGTGGCCGGGTCGTCGCTGATGTCGATCCCGGCCAGCAGCGGGAACGCGCAGTCGTCCAGCTCCATGGCGGTGCCCTCGGCGGCGGGCAGGGCGGGGGTGATCTCCAGCAGGCGCAGCCTGACCGGCACGTCCGGGCCGAGGAGCTGGCCGGAGGCGATGCGGAACAGCAGCGCGTAGCCGATCTGGCCGGCGGCTCCGGTGACGGTCACGGTGACGGGAGTGCGGGGCATGGGTGTACGACCTCCTGGCGGGACCCTAGCGGGGAACCTAAGCGAACCTCAGCGTCAGGCTATCCCGGAGGGGTTCCGGAGCCGTCGCGGACCTGTCCCGACGGCTCCCGCACCGGAACCGCCGCCCGCGCGGCGACGTCTACCAGGGCGTCGACGGCCCGCTGCTTCCGGTCCGTCCCCGACGGGGGTGGGGACGGACCGGGACGTTCGCGGTCGCCGGAAACCGGGTGAGGAGCGCGCCTGGGAAGCTGAGAGAATGGGGCGCATGGCCACCCAGCGAACCGACCAGCGACCCCGTGTGCTCTCCGGCATCCAGCCCACCGCCGGCTCCTTCCACCTGGGAAACTATCTGGGCGCGGTCCGCCAGTGGGTGGCGTTGCAGGACACGCACGACGCGTACTACATGGTCGTCGACCTGCACGCGATCACCATCCCGCAGGATCCGGCGGAGCTGCGCCAGGCCACCCGCCTCGCCGCCGCGCAGCTCCTCGGCGCGGGCCTCGACCCGGAGCGCTGCACGCTCTTCGTGCAGAGCCACGTGCCCGAGCACACCCAGCTCGCCTGGGTCGTGAACTGCCTCACGGGCTTCGGCGAGGCGTCCCGGATGACGCAGTTCAAGGACAAGTCCGCACGGGAGGGCGCGGAGGGCACCACCGTCGGCCTCTTCACCTACCCCATGCTCCAGGCCGCCGACATCCTGATCTACCAGGCGAACCAGGTCCCGGTCGGGGAGGACCAGCGCCAGCACGTCGAGCTGACGCGGGACGTCGCGCAGCGCTTCAACGGGCGGTTCGGCGAGACGTTCACGATGCCCGAGGCGTACATCCTCAAGGAGGCCGCGAAGATCTACGACCTCCAGGAGCCGGGGATCAAGATGAGCAAGTCGGCGTCCACGGCCAAGGGCATCGTCTGGCTGATGGACGAGCCGAAGACCTCGGCGAAGAAGATCAAGAGCGCGGTCACCGACACCGACACGGTGATCCGGTACGACCCGGAGGCCAAGCCCGGCGTGAGCAACCTGCTCACCATCTACTCCGCGCTCACCGGGGAGAGCCTGGCGGCGCTGGAGGACAAGTTCGCCGGGCAGCTCTACGGCGCGCTCAAGACGGATCTCGCGGAGGTGTTCGCGGACTGGGTGACGCCGTTCCGCGCCCGCACGCTGGAGTACCTGGACGACCCGGCGGAGCTGGACGGGATCCTCGCGGCGGGCGCGGACAAGGCGCGCGAGGTCGCGGCCCGGACCGTGGAGGCGGTGTACGAGCGCGTCGGTTTCCTGCCCCGCGCGGGGGCGTAGCGGCGGGGTCCAACGCGGAGAACGAGGAGGTGGATGACCCGTGGGGACGGCCACGCTCGGCGTGTCGATCGCGGTCCCGGAGCCGCACGGCAGCCTGTTGCAGCGATGCCGCCTCGGCTTCGGTGACGCCGCCGCCGCCGTGATCCCCACGCACGTCACGCTGCTGCCGCCGACCGAGGTCGAGGCGGCGGCCCGCCCGGAGATAGAGGAGCACCTGTCGGGCATCGCCGCCGCCGGGCGGCCGTTCCCGATGCGGCTGTACGGCACGGACACCTTCCGGCCGCTGTCGCCGGTGGTCTTCGTGCAGGTGGTCGAGGGCCGCTCCGCCTGCCGCTGGCTCCAGGAGCGGGTCCGCGAGCCGGCCGGGCCACTCGCCCGCCCCCTGCAGTTCCCCTACCACCCGCACGTCACCATCGCGCAGGGCATCGCGGAGGAGGCGATGGACGCCGCCCAGGCGGCGCTCGCCGAGTACGAGGCGGCCTGGACCGCCCTCGGCTTCGCGCTCTACGAGCAGGGGCCGGACGGGGCGTGGCAGCTCCAGCGCGAGTTCCGCTTCGCGCCCGCCCCGGCGGCCCGGGAGCGGGAGCGCGAGCGGGAACGGGTGCGGGAACGGGCCTCCGAGGCCGCGTAACCATCAATTGCGGCAAAGCGGGCATAGTGCTCGCATGGAGTCGCTGACGAAGCGGGCCGCCCCGGCCGTCGGGCGGGCGAAGGCCACGCGCGCCTGGGCCATCTACCGGCACCTGGACGACCGCGCGTGGACGCGGCTGGCGGCCGCGATCACCTTCACCGCCTTCCTCGCGCTCTTCCCGATGCTGGCCCTTGGCGCCGCCGTCCTGACCGTGCTGCTGCCACGCGCCCGCCGCGAGGACATCGAGCGGTGGATCACCGACCAGGTGCCGGGCATCTCCGACCGCCTCGACCTCGACCCGCTCTTCGCGAACGCCGACACCATCGGCCTCATCGCGCTGCCCCTGCTGATCACCACCGGCACGAGCTGGATCCACACGATGCGCGGCTGCCTGCGCGCCGTGTGGGACATGCCGGAGCCGGAGGAGAACCCGCTGCTGCGCCGCGCCAAGGACCTCGGCATCCTCGCCGGGCTCGGCGCGGTGACGCTGCTCTCGCTCGGCGCCTCCGCCCTGGCCATGACCGCCGTCCACTGGGCCACCCGGTGGCTCGGCCTGGAGCGGGGCGGCGTCGGCAGCGTGCTGCTGAGCCTGGCGGCGTACGCGCTGGCGCTGGCCGTCACCGTCCTGCTGCTGGCGTACCTGCTGGTGTGGCTGCCGGGCGTGCGGCCGCCGCCCCGGGCGGTGGCGGCGGCCTGCGTGCTGGGCGCGATCGGCTTCGAGCTGCTGAAGGCGCTGCTCGGCGGCTACCTGGCCGGCGTCGCGGCCCGCAGCCTCTACGGCGCCTTCGGCGTGCCCATCGCGCTGCTGGTCTGGATCAACCTCGTGGCGAGGCTGCTCCTGCTGTGCTGCGCGTGGACCGCGACGTCCGTCACACCACGGGACCGTCCTCGTCGCGACGCCCTGGACGCGGCAGAGGAAGAGGATGGCGGCGGTGGAAGGCGTACGCCCCCGCCGCCAGCAGCACCAGGGCCGCGGCCGTGACCGCCACCACGGTGCCCGCGCCGCCGCCCGCCTCCTCGTCCGCGCCCGCCGCGCCGCTCAGCGCCGGATCCGTCTCCTCGCCGTCCCCCTGCGCCTCCCCCGCCTGTTCCTGTTCCTGCTGCTGGACCTCGCTCAGCGGCGGCACCAGCTCGCCGACCGGCTCGACCCGGCCCGCGGCCTCGAACCCCCAGTCGAGCAGGGCCGCCGCCTCCCGGTAGACCTCCAGGCCGTCGCCGCCCTCGCCCTTCGGGTCCAGGCAGGTGACCAGCAGCACGCGGTCGCCGCGCTCCGCGACGCCCGTGAAGGTGTAGCCGGCGTTGGAGGTGTAGCCGTTCTTGACGCCGGCGATGCCCGGGTAGGGGTCGAGGCCCACATCCCCGACCAGCAGCCGGTTGGTGTTCTGGATCTGGTACGTCTCGCGGTTCTCGCCCCGGCCCGCGCCGGGGAAGTCGTAGGTGGCCGTCGAGACGTAGTCGCGGAAGTCGGCGTTCCGCATCGCCGAGCGGGCGAAGAGGGTGAGGTCGTACGCGGAGGAGGTCTGGCCGCGGGCGTCGTAGCCGTCGGGGTTGACCACGTGGGTGTCGAGGGCCTGCAACTCCTCGGCGCGGGCGTTCATCTCCTCGACCGTCGTCTTCTTGCCGCCGTTCATGGCGGACAGGGCGTGCACGGCGTCGTTGCCGGAGACGAGGAGGACGCCGTGCCACAGGTCCTCGACCGTGTAGGTCTGGAAGTCGGATATGCCGACCGCGCTGCTGCCCGCGCCCATTCCGGTGAAGTGCTCCGGGCGGGCCCGGTACAGGTCGTCGCGGTCGAACTTCGGCAGCAGGGTGTCGGCGAACAGCATCTTGATGGTGCTGGCCGGTGCCAGCGGCCAGTGGGCGTTGCGGGCGGCCAGCACCTCGCCGCTCTCGGCGTCCGCCACGATCCACGCCTTGGAGGAGATGCCGTCCGGCGGCTTCGGCGCCCCGTCCTCCGGCCGGACCTGCGTCCCCGAGCGGCCCAGCAGCTCACCGCCGATCTCGGACATCTCCTCCGGCGGCCGGGGCCGGGCGCCGGAGCGCGCCCCGGCCGGGGGAGGGGCCAGCGCGAGCAGGACGACGGCCGCTATGGCGAGGGCGAGGGCGAGTGCGCGGGGAGTGGCCCGATGAGCCGACGAGCGAATCAGCACACGTTGAAACTACCGTCAGGACGAGGACGTTGGGTCAATGGGCGGAGCCAATCCGGTGAGCGGCGTCACTCGGCGTTCGTGGTCTACTTCATTGCCCGCCTCTGTGCCTGCGGCGTGCGCATCGCGTGCCCACATTCGAGAGGATCTTCATGGACCCGGCCATCGCCATCGCGGCGACCGTCGCCACCGCGCTCCTCAGCGCCGTGCACTGGTACCTGTGGAAGCGGCTGGTGCGCGACGTGTCGGCCCCGGACGGCTGGTACCGGCGGGTGGGCACGGCGGTGCTCGCCGTGCTTCCGGTGGTGACGGTGCTGGCGATGATGGGCGAGCGGCTCGGCGTGCCGTGGCCCGTGCTCCAGGTCCTGGGCTGGCCCGGGATGTACTGGCTGATCTCGCTGCTGTACCTCATCCCCTGCCTGCTCCTCGGCGAGGCCGTCCGCCCGCTGGCGCTGCGCCGGCTCCGCAACCGCTCGGCCCGCGCGGCCCGCGCCGGAGGCGCGGCGGGAGGGGAAGCGGAGGCGGCCGAGTCGTCCGGCCCCGAGTCCCTCACCGCCGGCGCGTCGAACGGAACGGGGCGCGACGACGCGGGCGACCACCCCGCCCCGCGCACCGCACGCGCGGGCGCCGCGACCCAGGTGGACGCGGCGCGCGCGACGGCCACCCTGCCGGTCGCGGCCACGGCGCATGACGAGACACCGCCGGCAGCCCCGGAGCCCCGGAACAACGGCGGGCCCGCGAGCCCGCCGGAGGCGCCGGACGGCGCCGACGAGCCCGACGCGGCCGGCCCGCTGCAGGCGGATCGCGCCGACCCCGCCGAGATCAGCCGCAGGCGGTTCGTCGCGCGCGGCATCGTCGCGGGGGCCGGGGTCGTCACCACGGGCGTCGTGGGGTACGGCACGTACGCCGCGCGGCAGCTGAGGACGAAGCACGTCACGGTGCGGCTGGCCAACCTGCCCCGGGCGGCCGAGGGGTACCGGATCGCCGTCGCCAGTGACATCCATCTCGGGCCGATAGCCGGGCGCTCCCACTGCCAGCGGGTCGTGGACGCGCTGAACGCCACCCAGCCCGACGTGATCACCGTCGTCGGCGACCTCGTCGACGGCGACGTCGCCGACCTGCGGTCCGCCGCCGCCCCGCTCGCCGAGCTGCGGGCGAGGGAGGGGTCGTTCTTCGTCACGGGCAACCACGAGTACTTCACCGACACCGAGGACTGGGTCGCGCACGTCCGCGAACTCGGCCTCGTGCCGCTGGAGAACGAACGCCGTGAGCTGTCGTTCTTCGACCTCGCCGGGGTGAACGACCTGGAGGGCGAGGGCACCGACCACGGCGGCCCGGACTTCGATGCGGCGCTGGGGGACCGCGACCCGCAGCGCACCTGCGTGCTGATGGCCCACCAGCCCGCCCAGATCTACGACGCCGTGGACTACGGCGTCGACCTCCAGCTCTCCGGGCACACCCACGGCGGCCAGGTGTGGCCCGTGAACTACATCGCGGCCCTCTCCAACCCCACCGTGGCCGGCCTGGACCGGTACGACGACACGCAGCTCTATGTCACCCGCGGCGCGGGCGCCTACGGAGCGCCGGTCCGCGTCGGCGCCGATCCGGACATCACGGTCATCACGCTGGCCTCGGCCGAGGCGTAGGGCGTCACGGCGTCAGGACATCAGGACGTCAAGGCCTCAGGCCGCCCCGGTCCGCTGGTCCGATTGTGCGGTTTCCGTCTCAAATACTTCGTCCAGGTCAACTCTTCGGGCCACTCTGGAGTCCTAGATAACGGTCAGGGAACAAACTGATCGAGCAGCGGCAGAGGAGCGTGGGGCATGACGGACTCCCTCTCGCATGACAGGGGCGGGGATGCGGCGGAGGCACAGACGGCACAGGCGGCGGCGGAGGAGGGGACGGATGCCCTGACCATCCGTGGGATGGTGCGTGACTCGCTCGGGGTGGCGCTGCCCCGCGCGCTCGTCACGCTCACCGCGACCGAGGGCGGGCGGCGCCTGGCGAAGACGCGCAGCGCCGCGGACGGGGCGTTCAGCGTCATCGCGCCGCGCCTCGGCGACTACCTGCTGTCGGCGTTCTCCCCGCAGCTCGGCACCCAGAGCGTGACCGTCCGGCTGACCGGGCGGCCCGTGGAGGTGGAGTTCCGCATGGACGTACCGGGCTCCGTGACCACCTGACATGCGACATCGCCGGTCACCTGACATCCCTGCGATGGCCCGCGCAACTCCCCTTAACACGCCCGATCTCCGCGGCCTGGTGCGGTGGAAACCGCTCTGTGGTTGGCTGAGCCCCTGACGGCGGGACGTCCCATGGAGGGGGCAACGGAGCGGTGCGCGCTATCCGGGTCAAGGCGATAACCGGCATCGGGCTGGCCGTGGCGCTGGTCGTCGGCGCCATCGGGGGCTGGATGATGTTCGGCTCCGGCGACGGCGATGAGGAGCCGATCGTGGTCGGCACCACCACGACGCCGACCACGGCCGACCCCGCCGGCACGTACGATGCCGGCGGCTGGGCGCTGGTCAACAACCTCTTCCAGTCCCTGCTGACCTTCCCCCCGGGCGAGCAGGTGCCGGTCCCCGACGCGGCCGAGCGCTGCGACTTCGACGACGACCGGCTCACCGTCTACCGCTGCACGCTCCGCTCCGGCCTCACCTTCAACAACGGCGACCCGGTCACGCCGGAGGACGTCCAGTTCTCCTACGACCGCATCCTCGCCATGGCCCAGCGGGCCGAGGCGGAGGCGGCGGACGACAGCCTCCCGGAGGAGGAGAAGTTCAGCTACGCCGGGCCCGCCCCGCTGCTGTCGGGCCTGGAGGAGGTGAGGGTCGACGGCCAGGACATCGTCTTCGAGCTGGCCCGCCCGAACGCCACCTTCCCGTTCGTCGTCGCCAGCGCCGCCGGCGCCATAGTGGACCGCGACAGCTACGAGAGGACCGAGCCGCGCACGGACGGGCGGGTCGTCGGCTCGGGCCCGTTCGTGATGACCTCCTTCGACCCCGAGGGCATCACCGAGCTGGAGCCCAACCCCGACTACGAGGGCGCGGCCCCGGCGCCCGAACAGCCCGTCACGATCCGGTACTTCTCGGACGCGGGCGACGGCACGGCCAACGAGGCGCTGGCCCGCGCCTGGGAGGCGGGCGAGATCGACGTCAACGCCGGCAGCATGGGCCCGGACGCCATGGCGGAGGTCCTGGCCGGGAAGACCCACGGCGACCAGACCTACGAGTCCACCGGCGCCGACATCCGCGTGATGGCGTTCAACACCGACGAGGGCAGGGGCATGTCCAACCCGGTCGCCCGCCGCGTCGCCGCCTCGCTGCTCGACCGCGAGCAGATCACGCACCACGTGTTCCACGACACCGTCGAGGCGCTCTACTCCCTCGTCCCGGCGGGCTTCCCCGGCCACGGCACGCCGTACTTCGACGCCTACGCCGGCAACGCCGAGGCCGGGCCCGACGCGCTGCGCCAGGAGCTGCTGGACGCGGGCCTCCCGGTGCCGGTGCCCTTCGAGCTGGCGTTCGCGCGCGGCGCCGCCAGCGGGGAGGAGGCCCGGCTGATCGAGGAGCAGCTGGAGGCCGACGGGCTGTTCGAGGTCGAGCTCAGGGACTACGAATGGTCCGAGCTGCTGCGGGTCACCTACAGCAGCCGCGACTTCGACGCCTACATCATCGGCTGGGTCCCCGACTTCCCCGACCCCGCCACCTTCACCGACCTCCTCGGCCCCGCCGACGGGCTGGCCACCGGCTTCGGCGACCCGGAGATCGACGACCTCCTCGGCCAGTCCCAGGCCGAGCCCGACCGGGGCCTGGCCTCGGAGTTCTTCAAGACGATCAACGAGCTGGCCGCCGCCGAGGCCCCGATCATCCCGCTGTGGCAGTCGAAGACCATCACCATCGCCGACCTGACGATCGGCGGCGTCGAACGCCTCTCGGACGGCAGCGGCATGTGGCGCCTGTGGGAGCTGTACCGCATCTGAGGATCTGAGGCGACGCGCCCGGCGGGACGCTCTAGAACACCTTCCCCGGGTTGAGGATACCGAGCGGGTCGAAGAGCCGCTTGATGCCGCGCTGCAACTCCAGGCCGTCCGGGCCGAGTTCGCGCGCCAGCCACTCCCGCTTCAGCACGCCCACGCCGTGCTCGCCGGTGATCGTGCCGCCCAGCTCCAGGCCCAGGGCCATGATCTCGTCGAACGACCCCCGCGCCCGGCGCGCCTCGTCCGGGTCGGTGGCGTCGAAGCACACGGTGGGGTGCGTGTTGCCGTCGCCGGCGTGGGCCACGACGCCGATGGTCAGGTCGTGGCGTTCCGCGATCGCGGCGACGCCGTCCAGCAGCTCGGCGAGCCGGGCGCGCGGCACGCACACGTCGTCGATCATCGTGGTGCCGCGCACCGCCTCCAGCGCGCTCAGGCTGGCCCGCCGGCCCGCCAGCAGCATCTCCGACTCGGCCTCGTCGTCGGCCGGGACGACCTCGGTCGCGCCCGCGGCGCGGCACAGCTCGCCGACGGCGGCGAGGTCGGCGGCCGGATCCGGCGTGTCGAACCCGGCCAGCAGCAGCGCCTGCGTGGACTCGGGCAGGCCCATCCGGGTGAGCCGGTTGACGGCGGCGACGGTGGTGGCGTCCATCAGCTCCAGCAGGGAGGGCGCGTGGCCCTCGGCCATGATCCTGGCCACGGCCTGCCCGGCGGCGGTGGCCGAGCCGAACTCGGCGGCCAGCACGAGCTGGCGCGGCGGCGCGGGCCTGAGCGCCAGCACGGCGCACACGACGACGCCGAGGGTGCCCTCGGAGCCGACGAAGAGGCGGGTGAGGTCGTAGCCGGCGACGCCCTTGGCGGTGCGGCGGCCGGTGGTCAGCAGCCGCCCGTCGGCCAGCACCACCTCCAGGCCGAGCACGTACTCGGCGGTGACGCCGTACTTCACGCAGCACAGGCCGCCGGAGCCGGTGCCGATGTTGCCGCCGATCGTGCACTGCTCCCAGCTTGAGGGGTCCGGCGGGTACGCCAGGCCCTGCGCGGCCACCGCCTTCGACAGGTCGGCGTTGATCACGCCGGGCTCGACCACGGCGATGCGGTTGACCGGGTCGATGTCGAGGATCCGGTCCATCCGGACGAGGGAGAGCACGACGCACCCGTCGCTGGCGTTCGCCGCGCCCGACAGGCCCGTGCGCGCGCCCTGCGGCACGACCGGCACCCGCAGCTCGGTCGCGACGCGCATCACGTGCCGGACCTGCTCGACGTCGCGCGGCAGCACGACGGCGGCCGGGGCCCCGGCGGGGCAGAAGCTCGCCATGTCGTGCGCGTAGGAGGCGGTGACGTCGGGTTCGGTGAGGACCGCCTCCGGCGGCAGTCCGTCCAGCAGGCGGGAGAGGAGTCGGCTCATTCCCCCAGCGTGACAGCGGCTCGCCCCCCGGGGAAGCGTCCGCGCCCCGGCCGGGCCGGGTCAGAACCGGCGCGTGATCAGCGCGCGCTTGACCTCCTGGATGGCCTTCGTCACCTCGATGCCGCGCGGGCAGGCGTCCGTGCAGTTGAACACCGTGCGGCAACGCCAGGCCCCCTCGCGGTCGTTGAGGATCTCAAGACGCTCCTCGGCGCCCTCGTCGCGCGAGTCGAAGATGAAGCGGTGGGCGTTCACGATCGCCGCCGGGCCGAAGTACTGGCCGTCGTTCCAGAAGACCGGGCAGGCGGAGGTGCAGGCGGCGCACAGGATGCACTTGGTCGTGTCGTCGAAGCGCGCCCGGTCGGCCGGGGACTGGCGGCGTTCCCGTGTGGGCTCGTTGCCCGTCGTGACCAGGAACGGCCGCATGTCGCGGTACGCCTGGAAGAACGGCTCCATGTCCACCACCAGGTCCTTGCACACCGTCATGCCCTTGATCGGCTCGATCGTCACCGGCCGGGTGCCCCGCCCGTCGGCGACCTCCGCGATGTCCTTGATGAGGGTCTTGCACGCCAGCCGGTTGCGGCCGTTGATCCGCATCGCGTCCGAGCCGCAGATGCCGTGGGCGCAGGAGCGGCGGAAGGTGAGGGTGCCGTCCAGCTCCCACTTGATCGTGTGGAGGGCGTCGAGCACCCGCTCCCTGGGGTCGATGTCGATCTCGAAGTCCTGCCAGTGGGCCTCCGCCGCCGCCTCGGGGTTGAAGCGGCGGACGCGGAAGGTCACCTTCACCAGGTGCGCGGACGGTGCCATCAGTACGTACGCTCCATCGGCTGGTAGCGGGTCCGCACGACCGGCTTGTACTCCAGCCGGATCGACTCGTTGCCCCCGGCGTCCACCTCGCGGTACGCCATGGTGTGACGCATGAAGTTGACGTCGTCGCGGTGGGGGTGGTCCTCGCGGTAGTGACCGCCGCGCGACTCGTTGCGGGCCAGCGCGGAGGTGACCAGCACCTCGGCCAGCTCCAGCAGGTTGCCCAGCTCCAGCGCCTCCAGCAGGTCGGTGTTGAAACGCCGGCCCTTGTCCTGGATCGAGACGTCCCGGTAGCGGCGGCGCAGCGCGGCGATGTCCTCCAGCGCCTCCTTCAGGGTCTGCTCGGTGCGGAAGACCATGGCGTTCCTGTCCATCGTCTCCTGCAGCGCGCGGCGGATGTCGCTCACCCGCTCCCCGCCCTCCGAGGTGCGCATCCGCTCCACGAGCCCGGCGACGAATGCCTCGGGCTCGGGCGGCGGCTCGGTGAAGCCCGCGCCCGCGGCGTGGTCGGCGGCGGCGACGCCGGCCCGCCGCCCGAAGACGTTGATGTCCAGGAGGGAGTTGGTGCCCAGCCGGTTGGCGCCGTGGACGGAGACGCACGCCACCTCGCCCGCGGCGTACAGGCCGGGGACGATCTCGCTGTCGCGGGCCAGCACCTCGCCGTGGACCGTGGTCGGGATGCCGCCCATGGCGTAGTGCGCGGTCGGCTGGATCGGGATGGGATCGGTGTAGGGCTCGATCCCGAGGTAGGTGCGGGCGAACTCGGTGATGTCGGGCAGCTTCGCGTCGAGCTGCTCCGGCGGCAGGTGGGTGAGGTCGAGCACGACGTGGTCGCCGTCGGGGCCGCAGCCGCGCCCGGCGCGGATCTCGGTGTAGATGGAGCGCGAGACCACGTCCCGGGAGGCGAGGTCCTTCATCACCGGCGCGTACCGCTCCATGAAGCGCTCGCCGTCCTTGTTGCGCAGGATGCCGCCCTCGCCGCGGGCGCCCTCGGTCAGCAGGATGCCCATCTTCCAGATGCCGGTCGGGTGGAACTGGAAGAACTCCATGTCCTCCAGCGGCAGCCCGCGCCGGAAGCAGGCGGCCTGGCCGTCGCCGGTGAGGGTGTGGGCGTTGGAGGTGACCTTGTAGAGCTTGCCGTTGCCGCCGGAGGCGAAGACCACGGCCTTGGCCTGGAAGACGTGCAGCTCGCCGGTGGCCAGCTCGTACGCCACGACGCCGGCCGTGCGGCCCTCGTTCAGCAGCAGGTCCAGCACGTAGAACTCGTTGAAGAACTCCACGCCCTCCTTGACGCAGTTCTGGTACAGCGTCTGGAGGATCATGTGCCCGGTGCGGTCGGCGGCGTAGCAGGAGCGGCGTACGGGGGCCTCGCCGTGGTTGCGGCTGTGGCCGCCGAAGCGGCGCTGGTCGATGCGGCCGTCCGGGGTGCGGTTGAAGGGCAGGCCCATCTTCTCCAGGTCCAGGACGGAGTCGATGGCCTCCCTGGCGAGGATCTCGGCGGCGTCCTGGTCGACGAGGTAGTCGCCGCCCTTGATGGTGTCGAAGGTGTGCCACTCCCAGTTGTCCTCCTCGACGTTGGCGAGGGCGGCGGCCATGCCGCCCTGGGCGGCGCCGGTGTGGGAGCGGGTCGGGTAGAGCTTGGTGAGCACGGCGGTGCGGGAGCGCCTGGTCGCCTCGATGGCGGCGCGCATCCCGGCGCCGCCGGCGCCGACGATGACGGTGTCGTAGCGGTGGTGGCGGGTCACGGAGGCCTCAGCGGACGTTCGGGTCGAAGGTGAAGATCACCAGCGTGCCCAGCAGCACGGTGAAGACCGTGGCCGTGTACAGGAACATCTTCAGCCACATGCGGGTGGCGTCCCGCTCGGCGTAGTCGTTGACGATCGTCCGCAGGCCGTTGCCGCCGTGGAGCATCGCCAGCCACAGCATGATCAGGTCCCAGGCCTGCCAGAACGGGGAGGCCCAGCGGCCGGCGACGAAGGCGAAGCTGACCTTGCTGACGCCGCCCTCCAGCACGAGCTGGATCAGCAGGTGGACGACGACGAGGACGACCAGCAGCACGCCGGACAGCCGCATGAACAGCCAGCCGTACAGCTCGAAGTTGGTGCGCGTGACCCTGGGCGTGCGGGCGGTGCGGGCGCGGGGCGGCTCGATGAGCGGGGCGGGGTGGTCGGGGCTGTAGGTGCCGGCCGGGGTCTCGGTGGACATGGATCCGTCAGCTCCCGAACATCTCGCGGAAGGCGTGGCCGAGCACGGGGTAGGCGGCGCCGGCCATCAGCACGGCCCACAGCGCCACGGCGCCCCACAGCATCTGCCGCTGGTAGCGGGGGCCCTTCTCCCAGAGGTCGACGGCGATGACGCGCAGCCCGTTGAGCGCGTGGAAGAGTACGGCCGCGACGAGGCCGTACTCCATGAAGGCGACGACGGGCGTCTTGTAGACCGCGATGGTGTCGTCGTACGCCTCGGGGGAGACGCGCACGAGCGCCGTGTCGAGCACGTGGACGAACAGGAAGAAGAAGACGAGGACACCGGTGACGCGGTGGGCCACCCATGACCACATGCCTTCCCGGCCGCGGTAGAGCGTTCCTGCGGGCACGGAGGAGTCCTTCGGGGAGTTGCGAATCCCGACGGCGGGGCGGAGGGGGACACCGGCCGGGCCGGCCGGCGTCGGCTCACCGGCCGCGGCCATCGTAGCTGCGCGAACACGCGGCGCACCCGCTGAACCACGCGGCGTATCGGCCGGACGGCGGACGTCGCCCGCTCGCCGCTGTCACAGTCGTGCGGCCGGCACACAGCGAGCAGCCAGGGCCGCCACCCCCCACAGGAGAGACCCCGGCTGCCGCCGTGCGCGAGCCCGACGGGGCTCGGGCCCGCACTCCCTACAGCGTCACGCGCGGCGAATTCGTTACCGAGCGGATACGTCCGGATGCGCCATGGACGTGAGGCGGACGACCCACGTAGCGTTCTCGCTCGTAAGACAGACAGTCACCAACAAACGAGAGCAACTGCCAGACGCGGCCCACGAGCCGCAAGGGGGGAGCCGGGAGTGCAGGGGGCAGACAGTGACCTCACCGCCGCGGTTCAGGCGGCCCAGGATGGCGACGAGTACGCCTTTACGCGGGTCTTCCGCGCGCTGCATCCACGCCTGCTGGGCTACGTCCGCACCATGGTCGCCGAGCGGGACGTCGAGGACGTCACCGCCGAGGCGTGGCTGCATATATCGCGCGACATATCCCGCTTCAGCGGGGACGCCGACCGCTTTCGCGGCTGGACCACGCGCATCGCCCGCAACCGGGCCCTGGACCACCTCAGGGCCATGGGCAGGCGGCCCCAGGAGGCCCACGTGGAGGACGCGACGCTGGCCGAGCTGCCGGGCGGCGCCGACACCGCCGAGGAGGCCATCGACGCGCTGGCCACCTCGCAGACGTTCAGCCTCGTCCGCAGTCTGCCGCAGGAGCAGGCCGGGGCGGTGGTGCTGCGTACCGTCCTCGGCCTGGACGCCCGGCGGGCGGCGCGGCTGCTCGGCTGCCGCCCGGGAGCGGTGCGCACCGCCAACCACCGGGGGCTGCGGCGGCTGGCGAAGCTGGTCGCGGACCGCTGCCCCGACCTGGAAGAGTGCCTGGTCCCGGAGCGGGTACCCGACCCGGTGCCGGAAGGTGTAACAGAAAACCATCGTTCGGCGCTGTAATAAGCGGGCCGACTGGTCATCGGCCTGAGGGCGCCCGAGGTCCCCCCCGTACCTCAGGGACGCCCGGAGGCGCGGGCGGGGCGGCTTTTCCCCCTAGCCCCGCCCGCGCTCTTCTCCGTCACCGCTCCGTCACCGACCTGTGAGGCACCTCTCAGCCATTCCCACTCCCACGGCGCGGATCACCGTCGCTACAGTCCGTGTCGGAGAGCGTGGAGAATGGTGCGACGGCAGAGAGGGCGGAGGCACCCACATGGCGGGCGAAGGCAGTCGCGAGTCCGAGTCGGGGCGGCCGATCGAGGCGGTCTACGGGCCGGAGTCCCTCAAGGACTGGGAGCCGGGCGAGCGGCTGGGCCGCCCGGGTGAATTCCCCTACACCCGCGGCGTCTACCCGACGATGTACCGGGGCCGCCCCTGGACCATGCGCCAGTACGCCGGCTTCGGCACCGCCACCGAGTCCAACGCCCGCTACAAGCAGCTCATCGCCCACGGCACCATGGGCCTGTCCGTCGCCTTCGACCTGCCCACCCAGATGGGGCACGACTCCGACGCCCCCATCGCCCACGGCGAGGTCGGCAAGGTCGGCGTCGCCATCGACTCGCTGGACGACATGCGGGTCCTCTTCGACGGCATCCCGCTGGAGAGCGTCTCCACCTCGATGACGATCAACGCCCCGGCCGCGCTGCTGCTCCTGCTCTACCAGCTCGTCGCCGAGGAGCAGGGCGCCGACCCCCGCAAGCTCACCGGCACCATCCAGAACGACGTGCTCAAGGAGTACATCGCCCGCGGCACCTACATCTTCCCGCCCGCGCCCTCCCTGCGCCTCGTCGCCGACGTCTTCCGCTACTGCCAGGCCGAGCTGCCGAAGTGGAACACCATCTCCATCTCCGGCTACCACATGGCCGAGGCCGGCGCCACCCCGGCGCAGGAGATCGCGTTCACCCTCGCCGACGGCATCGCGTACGTCCGCACCGCGCTCGCCGCCGGCATGGACGTGGACGACTTCGCGCCCCGCCTGTCCTTCTTCCTGGTGGCCCGCACCACCCTCCTGGAGGAGGTCGCCAAGTTCCGCGCCGCCCGGCGCATCTGGGCCCGGGTGATGCGCGAGGAGTTCGGCGCCAAGGACCCGCGGTCGACGATGCTGCGCTTCCACACCCAGACCGCCGGGGTGCAGCTCACCGCACAGCAGCCGGAGGTGAACCTGGTGCGGGTCGCGGTCCAGGCCCTCGGCGCGGTGCTGGGCGGCACCCAGTCGCTGCACACCAACGCCTACGACGAGGCCATCGCGCTGCCCACCGACGCCTCGGCGCGGCTCGCGCTGCGCACCCAGCAGGTGCTGGCGTACGAGACCGACGTCACCGCCACGGTCGATCCCTTCGCCGGGTCCTACGCCGTGGAGGCCATGACCGACGACATCGAGGCCGCCATCCTCGACCTGATGCGGCAGGTGGAGGAGCGCGGCGGCGCCGTCGCCGCCATCGAGCAGGGGTTCCAGAAGGCCGAGATCGAACGCAGCGCCTACCGGGTGGCCCGGCAGACCGAGGAGGGGGAGCGGGTGGTCGTCGGCGTCAACCGTTTCCGGTCCGACGCCGGGGAGCCCTACGAGCCGCTGCGGGTCGACCCGGCCATCGAGCAGCGGCAGGCCGAGCGGCTGGCGCGGCTGCGGGCCGAGCGGGACGCCGGCGAGGTGGAGGCCGCGCTGGCCCAGCTGCGCCGGGCCGCCGCCGGCGAGGACGAGAACCTGCTCTACCCGATGAAGCGGGCGCTGGCCGCCCGCGCCACGGTCGGTGAGGTCTGCGGCGCGCTGCGCGAGGCGTGGGGAACATATGTTCCCGCCGACGCTTTCTGACCACACCCGAACCACACCGGCTCTGTCCGCGTGAAAAGTAGACCGCTCCCGGGATACATCTTGATGAATTCTTGTTAATGCCGGGCGGAACATATGCGTGCGACGGGTGAGTTGGCTTCCCGGAGAGATGCTGTTAACTGTTCGTTGTGACTGAGTTGGCCCGTCGGCCGGAGGATTAGCCCCCTATGCCTAGCGTTTCTCCCGCGCCCGACCCATCCCGCACCCGCCTGCGCGTGGCCGTGCTCGCGGACTCCGACACCCGGTGGAAGTGGGGCGCCCTCACCGCCCGCCGGCTGGCTCCCGAGTCCGCGCTGCACGGCTACCTGCTGCGGGGCCGCGCCACGCCCACCGCGCGGCAGCTCGAAGAGACCGGGGTCGAGGCGGACGAGCTGGGCGAGATCGACGCCCACGAATTCCTGGCGGAGCTCGGCGAGCGCGCGCACAGCGACAGCGCCCGCGAGCCGTTCGACGTGCTGGTGCTGGCCTGCGTGGGCGGCACCGTGCAGGCGATGATGCACGGCCTGGCCCGTGCCTGGCACAGCGCCGACCGCCGCCCCGTCGTCGTCACCGGCTACGTCGGCGTCGTCTACGAGAAGCTGGCGGACGGCCTGCTGCTGCGGCACGGCGCCGACGTCGTGCTGGCCAACAGCCCGTACGACGCCGAGCGCTTCCGCGCCGTCTACGAGGGCGTGGGCGCCGACCCGTCGGCCGTCACCGAGTGCGCCCTGCCCTTCCTCGGCGGAACGCCCCACGACCCGGGCGCCGCCGCCCGCGGCGAACGCCCCTTCCGCGTGGTCTTCGCCGTGCAGCCCTCCGTGCCCGACGCCCGCAAGGACCGCGCCTACCTGCTGGACCGCGCGATGGGCCACGCCCGCCGCCACCCCGACCGCGAGGTCGTGCTGAAGCTGCGCAGCAAGCCGGGCGAGCACACCACCCACATCGAGGAGCTGCCCTACCAGCGCCTGGCCGAGCGAGCCAAGGACAAGCAGCCGCCCAACTTCCGCCTCGCCTACGGCAACATGGGCGAGGTGCTGGACGGCACCGACCTGCTGGTCACCGTCAGCTCCACCGCCGCCCTGGAGTCGCTCCAGCGCGGCATCCCCACCGCCATCCTCACCGACCTCGGCATCCGAGAGCCCCTGGGAAACCACTACTACCTCGGATCCGGCTGCCTCGCATCCTGGGACGAGCTGGACGACGGACACCTGCCCAAGCCGGACGCCGCCTGGCTCGCCGACCAGGGCATCGCCGCCCAGCAGCCCGACCCGGCGCACGCCTTCGCCGCCGCCCGGGGCCGCCTGGCCGGGCTGATCGAGACCGCCCGCAACGCCGGGCTGCCGCCGCTCACGCCGTATTACACGGTCCGCACCGCGCCCGGGTACCTGCCCCGGATCATGGCCCGGCACGGCCTGGACCCCAAGGGCGAGCCCCTGGCCGCCGTCGCGCCGCCCAGCGGCCCCGCCGCCGGGCTCCGGCGCGCCTCCCGCCGCCTGCTGCGCAACACCGCGCGCGGGGCGTACCGCGCGGGTGTTCAGCGTGTGGCGCCTCTCATAAGGCGTTGGGGGCAACTTTGAGCTTTAGTTGTGTGTCACACACCAGGACCGGGGAAGCACCGGCGGGCGCGACCACGGGACTGTGGGGGAGACTGTGCCGTGAGATAACCGGTGGGAGCCGTGGGACGCTCCTGTCCGACCACAGCGAGACGAGAACGAAGGCAACCTCATGAGCACAGTGCTGGCAGTCATTCCCGCGCGCGGCGGTTCGAAGGGGGTGCCCGGGAAAAACCTCGCCCCGGTCGGCGACGCCCCGCTCGTGACCCGCGCCGTACGGGAGTGCCGGGCCGCGAAGTTGCTCTCGGCCGTCGCGGTCTCCACCGACGCCCCGGACATCGCCGCCGCGGCCCGCGCCGCCGGCGCCGAGGTGATCGAACGCCCCGCGCAGATCGCCAGCGACACCGCCTCCAGCGAGACCGCCGTCCTCCACGCCATGGACGTCTACGAGGAGCGGCACGGGACCCCGATCGACGTCGTCCTGCTGGTGCAGTGCACCAGCCCCTTCCTGACGAGCGAGGACGTCGACGGCGTGGTCAGCGCTGTCCTCGACGGCGCCGACACCGCGCTGACCGTGGCGCCGTTCCACGCCTTCGTCTGGCGCGACGAGGAGAAGGACGGCGGGTACGGCGTCAACCACGACAAGTCCCGCCGCCTGCTGCGCCAGCAGCGGCCCCAGGACCTGCTGGAGACCGGCGCCGTCTACGGGATGAACGCCGCGGGCTTCCGCGAGCTGCGGCACCGGTTCTTCGGCCGCACCGAGCTGGTGCGCACCGACCCGGCGCGCGTGCTGGAGATCGACGACCCGCACGACCTCGCCCGCGCCCGCGCGCTGGCGCCGCTGCTGGACGGCGGCCGGCTGAACATCCCGGCCGAGCCGTTCCCCGGCCATCTCCCGACCCGCGACGACGTTGACGCGGTCGTGCTCGACTTCGACGGCACCCAGACGGACGACAGGGTGTACGTCGACTCCGAAGGACGGGAGACCGTCGTCGTGCACCGCGGCGACGGCCTCGGGATCGCCGCCCTGCGCCGCGCCGGGCTGCCGATGCTGATCCTGTCCTCGGAGGAGAACCCGGTCGTCGCCGCCCGGGCGCGCAAGCTGCGCATCCCCGTGCTCCACGGCGTCGAACGGAAGGACCTCGCACTGAAGCAGTGGTGCGAGGAGCAAGGAATCGCGCCAGAGCGCGTGCTCTACGCGGGCAACGACGTCAACGACCTGCCGTGCTTCGGCCTGGTCGGCTGGCCGGTCGCGGTCGCGAGCGCCCATGACGTCGTGCGCGGCGCCGCCCGCGCGGTCACCTCCTCAGCGGGAGGGGCCGGCGCGATCCGCGAGATCGCCTCGTGGATCCTCGGAAAGGAACTCACAGCATGACCCCTGGCAACCGCCTCCGTAAGCTCGGCGACCGCGTCGTGGGCCCCGGCCGCCCCGTGTACATCACGGGCGAGATCGGCATCAACCACAACGGTGACCTGGAGAACGCCTTCGCCCTGATCGACGCGGCCGTCGAAGCGGGCTGCGACGCGGTGAAGTTCCAGAAGCGCACGCCGGAGATCTGCACCCCCCGCGACCAGTGGGACATCGAGCGGGACACCCCGTGGGGCCGGATGACGTACATCGACTACCGGCACCGCGTGGAGTTCGGCGAGGACGACTACCGGGCGATCGACGACTACTGCCGCTCCAAGGGCATCCACTGGTTCGCCTCGCCGTGGGACACCGAGGCCGTGGACTTCCTGGAGCGCTTCGACGTGCCCGCCCACAAGGTGGCCTCCGCCTCCCTCACCGACGACGAGCTGCTGCGCAAGCTCCGCTCCACCGGACGCACCATCATCCTCTCCACCGGCATGTCGACGCCGAAGCAGATCCGGCACGCCGTGGAGGTGCTCGGCAGCGAGAACATCCTGCTCTGCCACGCCACCAGCACCTACCCGGCCAAGGCCGAGGAGCTGAACCTGCGGGTCATCCACACCCTCCAGGCCGAGTACCCCAACGTCCCGATCGGGTACTCCGGCCACGAGACCGGCCTGCAGACCACGCTCGCCGCCGTCGCCCTCGGCGCTGTCTTCGTCGAGCGGCACATCACCCTCGACCGCGCCATGTGGGGCTCCGACCAGGCCGCCTCCGTGGAGCCGCAGGGCCTGACGCGCCTGGTGCGGGACATCCGCACCATCGAGGAGTCCCTCGGCGACGGCGTGAAGAAGGTGTACGACAGCGAGATCGGGCCGATGAAGAAGCTGCGCCGCGTCAAGGGCGTCGTCGCGGAGGAAGGCGAGCGCGAGCCCGCCACGGCGGTCTGAGCTCACCCACCGTCAAGCGAGCGTACGAACGGAGCCGCATGAGTTCCCAAGGTGCCGAGACACTGGCGTTCGCCGAAAGCCCGGTCCAGCTGCTGAACATCCTGGAGTGGGCCCACACGTCCGGTCCTGGCGCCTTCACCGTGGTCATCCTGCCGCCGCACGGCTCCGCCAGCCGGGGCCAGCTGCGGCGCATGGCCCGGATCGCTCGCGACTCCGGTTGCCGCGTGCTGTGGCGCGAGGCCCGGGGCGGTGCCGTGACGCCGTCCCGGGCCCTCGCCGCGCTCGCCGCCCCGCTGCGGCGGGCGCGGCGTCTCGTGATCGGCGACCCGTTCTCCCGCTACCTTCAGCTCCTGCTGTCCATGGCCCGCCGCTGCGACATCGTGGTCGTGGACGACGGCACCGCCACCATGGAGTTCACCGCCCAGCTCGCACGCGGCGAACGCCTCGTGCGCTGGCACCGCGCCGCGCCGCGCGGCGCCCGCGCCGCCCTCTTCGCGCCCGTGGCCCGGCGCGCCGTGGCCCGGCTCACCCCCACCAAGGGCCGCAGCGTCGAGGTCTTCACCGCCATGCCGGTGCAGCCGATGCCGGGCATCAGCGTCACCGCCAACACCTTCGCCTGGACCCGCTCCCAGTTCGGCCCGCCCGCCCTCACCGGCGGCGCCGACATGGTCGGCACCTCCCTCGTCGAGACCGGCGTGCTCGACGAGGACCACTACCTCGCCGCCGTCACCGAACTGGCCCGCGCCCACGGCGTCACGCGGTACCTCGCGCACCGCAAGGAGGGCCCCGAGAAGCTGCGGCGGCTCATCCACCGGGCGGGGCTGGAGATCGTACGCCCCGACCTGCCCCTCGAACTCGTCGCACGGCGCGGTCCGATCGGCACCAAGATCCTCAGCTTCCCCTCCACCGTGGTGCACACCCTGCCGCGCATCCTCGCCGACACCACCGTCACGGTCGCCGTCGTCGACATATCGGAGGCCTGGTACACGGACCACGTCACCGAGCGCGCGAGCGGCTTCCTCAGCAACGTCACCAACTCGGCGCTCGGCGCCCACGGGCTGACGACCCTGTCGGCGACGGCCCCGTCGGGTCCGACGACTTCGTCACGTCCCGGCAGTGACATGCAGCACACCGCCGCGCCTCCGGCGCCGTAAAAACACCGAAAAAAGCTAGTCATACCCAGTCGCGGACGCACTCATGCGCTCACGAGCGTGTCCCGCCAGATGAAGTTTCCATGACGGGACGCCAACTGGCTCGGAAGAGCGTTAACCTCGTCACGTGAGTGAACTGCCGCATCCCGAGCACCTGTCGGAAGCACTGGAGGCGGAGCTCGTCGCGTTCCGCCGCGATGTGCACGCGCACCCGGAGCTCGGCCACCAGGAGGTCCGCACCACCGCCGTCATCAAGGAACGCCTGGAGCGCGCCGGCCTGGCCCCGCGCGTGCTCGACGGCGGCACCGGCCTGGTCTGCGACATACTCCCCGCCGGCGCCGAGCACGACGGCACCCCCTCGCTCACGCCATTCCTCGCGCTGCGCGCCGACATCGACGCGCTGCCCATCCCCGACACCAAGGCCGTGCCCTACCGCTCCACGGTCCCCGGCCGCGCCCACGCCTGCGGCCACGACGTGCACACCACCGTCGTGCTCGGCGCCGGCATCGTCCTCGCCGGCCTCGCCCGCGACGGCCGGCTGCCCCGCCCCGTGCGGCTGATCTTCCAGCCGGCCGAGGAGGTGCTGCCCGGCGGCTCCCTCGTCGCCATCGACTCCGGCGTGCTCAAGGACGTCGCCCGCATCCTCGCGCTCCACTGCGACCCCAGGGTCGAGGCCGGCAGGATCGGCGTCCGCACCGGCGCCATCACCTCCGCCGCCGACCTGATAGAGATCAGCCTCTCCGGCCCAGGCGGCCACACCGCCCGCCCGCACCTGACGACCGACCTGGTCACCGCCGCCGCCCGCATCGCCACCGACGTGCCCGCGCTGCTGGCCCGCCGCGTGGACACCCGCAGCGGCCTGGCCGTCACCTGGGGGCGCATCAGCGCCGGGCACGCGCCCAACGTCATCCCGCAGGAGGCGTCGCTGGCCGGCACCATGCGCTGCCTGGACCTCGACACCTGGCACGCCGCGCCCGACCTGGTCCACGCCGCCGTGGACGAGGTGGCCGCCCTCTACCGCGCCAAGGTCGAGCTGAAGTACGTGCGCGGCGTCCCGCCCGTCGTCAACGAAGCGGACGCCACGGCGTTGCTCACCCGCGCGATGACCGAGCGTTTCGGGGAGGACGCCGTCGAGCCGACCGAGCAGAGCCTGGGCGGCGAGGACTTCTCCTGGTACCTGCAGCACGTCCCCGGCGCGATGGCCCGCCTCGGCGTGCGGGCACCCGGCGACGCGTCGGCGGCGCCGCGCGACCTCCACCAGGGCGACTTCGACGTCGACGAGCGCGCGATCAGGGTCGGCGTGGAGCTGCTGACCGAGGCGGCGCTGCGTGGCTGAGCGGCTGGTGGGCGGGGGAGCCCCGTGGGTCCGCGCCCCATGTTGCGTACGCATTGCGTTCACACCGATCTGATAACGGGCCCGGAACCCGTCTTTACCGCAGATCTACGCGCGTTACGATCCTGCGGAACAGCGCCCGCCGTGAGAAGCGCTTTCGAGAGTGAAGGGAAAAGTCCTCTTGCGCCGCATAACCAAGTTTGCGGCCACGGCCGCCGTCACGGCGGTCCTGGCACTGACCGCCAGCGCCTGTGGCGAGAGCTCCACCGAAGACGCCTCCGACGAGGGTAACGCGGGCGTCGGCATCGCCTTCGACGTCGGCGGTCGCGACGACCACTCCTTCAACGAGTCCGCCGCCCGGGGCGCCGACCGCGCGTCGGACGAGCTGGGCGTCGAGGTCGAGTTCGCCACCGCCGGCAACGGCGAGACCAACGCCGACCGCGTCCAGCGCCTCGAGGGCCTCGCCCGCGACGGCTACAACCCGGTCATAGCCATCGGCTACCTCTACGCCGAGGCCGTCGCCGAGGTCGCCGCCGACTTCCCCGACACCACCTTCGGCATCGTCGACGGCGCCCCCGAGGGCGACAACATCTACGGCATGGTCTTCGCCGAGCACGAGGGCTCCTACCTCGCCGGCGTCGCCGCCGCCCTGACCAGCGAGTCCGGGCAGGTCGGCTTCATCGGCGGCGTGAACAACGCCCTGATCCAGAAGTTCGAGGCGGGCTTCGTCCAGGGCGTCACCGACACCGACCCGAACGTCGAGGTGGAGGTGGACTACCTCTACGAGAACGACGACCGCGGCTTCAACGACGTCGCCAGGGCCCGCGACAAGGCCAACGGCATGCTCGGCCGCGGCGTCGACGTGATCTACACCGCCGCCGGCCAGTCCGGCGCCGGCTCCATCGAGTCGGTCGCCGCCGCCGAGGGCGCCTGGGCGATCGGCGTGGACTCCGACCAGTACCAGCAGCCGGGCCTGGCGGAGTACAAGGACTCCATCCTCACCTCCGTGGTCAAGGGCGTGGACAACGCCGTGTTCGACCTGATCGAGCAGGTGGAGAACGGCGAGACCCCCTCCGGCGTCCACGAGTACAACCTCGCCGAGGGCGGCGTTTCCCTGGCCGACTCCGGCGGCTTCATCGACGACATCTCGACGGAGATCGACGCCGCCGAGGAAGCCATCAAGAACGGCGACGTCACGGTCAGCCAGACGCCGTAGCGGCGCGGTCCGGCCCTACCCCCGCCCTTCCCCGTCCCGGCTTCGGGAAGGGGCGGGGTGGGGGATAGCGTCTGGCCCAGCGTCCGCAGAGGAGAGTGCGCCATCCAAGCCTCACGCAGCGAACCCGCCGTCGCGTTGCGCGGCATCACCAAGCGCTTCCCGGGGGTCGTGGCCAACCACGACGTCGACATCACCGTGGAGCGCGGCACCGTCCACGCCCTCGTCGGCGAGAACGGGGCGGGCAAGTCGACCCTGATGAAGATCCTCTACGGGATGCAGAAGCCCGACGAGGGCACCATAGCCATCGACGGGAAGCCGGTCTCCTTCCACAGCCCGGCCGACGCCATCGCGCGCGGCATCGGCATGGTGCACCAGCACTTCATGCTCGCCGACAACCTCACCGTCCTGGAGAACACCGTCCTGGGCGCCGAGAGGCTGCACGGCATCGGGGCCCGCGCCCGCCGCCGCATCGCCGAGCTCTCCGAGGCCTACGGCCTGGGCATACGCCCCGACGCGCTCGTCGAGGAGATCGGCGTCGCCGACCGGCAGCGCGTGGAGATCCTGAAGGTCCTCTACCGGGGCGCGCGCACCCTCATCCTCGACGAGCCCACCGCCGTCCTCGTGCCGCAGGAGGTGGACGCGCTCTTCACCAACCTGCGCGGCCTGACCCGCGAGGGCCTGACGGTGCTGTTCATCTCCCACAAGCTGGGCGAGGTGCTCACCGTCGCCGACGCCATCACCGTGATCCGGCGCGGCACCACCGTCGCCTCCGTCACCCCCGCCGCGACCACGCCGCGCCGGCTCGCCGAGCTGATGGTCGGCAGCGAGCTGCCGACGCCGGAGACCCGCGAGGCCACCGTCACCGGCGAGCCCGTGCTGACCGTCTCCGGCCTGCACCTGACCGGCCAGGACGCCGACGGCCTGCCGCGCGAGCTGCTGTCCGGCGTCGACTTCACCATCCACCGCGGCGAGGTCCTCGGCATCGCCGGCGTCGAGGGCAACGGCCAGGCCGAGCTGGTCGAGGCCATCATGGGCATACGCACCCCCGACGCCGGCCGGGTCGTCCTCGGCGGCGAGGACGTCTCCCGCGCCTCCACCCGCGCCCGCCGCGAGGCCGGCATCGGCTACATCCCCGAGGACCGCCAGCGGCACGGGCTGCTGCTCCAGGCCCCGCTGTGGGAGAACCGCATGCTCGGCCACGTCACGCAACTCCCCAACAGCCGGGGCCCGTGGCTGACGCCCGCCGACGCCCGCGCCGACACCCGCCGCATCGTCGCCGAGTACGACGTGCGCACCCCCGGCATCGAGGTCACCGCCGCCAGCCTCTCCGGCGGCAACCAGCAGAAGCTGATCGTCGGCCGCGAGATGAGCCACGCCCCGCGCGTCCTGATCGCCGCCCACCCGACGCGGGGCGTCGACGTCGGCGCGCAGGCGGAGATCTGGGACCGCATCCGGCAGGCGCGGCGCGACGGGCTCGCGGTGCTGCTGATCTCCGCCGACCTCGACGAGCTGATCGGCCTGTCCGACTCGCTGCGCGTGATGTACCGGGGGCGGCTCGTGGCCGACGCCGACCCGGCGACGATCACCCCCGAGGAGCTGGGCACGGCGATGACGGGCGCGGCGACCGGCCACCTGGCGCGCGTGTCGAAGGAGGACGACCGGCCGTGACCACCGCGTTGGCAAACCCCGTCCGCCGCCTCCGCCCGGACCGCGAGAAGCTGATCCTCGCGCTGGCCGCGCCGCTGCTGGCGCTGGTCACCGCGGTGACGATCACCTCGGCCGTCATGGGCTTCACGGGGCAGAACCCGTTCAACGCCTACCAGGTGATGCTGGACTTCGGCGTCAAGAGCGACAGCCAGGTGTGGATCATCAACAAGGCGATCCCGTACTACCTGGCCGCCGTGGCCGTCGCCATCGGCTTCCGGATGAACCTGTTCAACATCGGCGTGGACGGGCAGTACCGCGTCTCGGCGTTCTTCGCGGCCGTCGTGGGCGGCGCGCTGAGCCTGCCGGGCGTCATCCAGATCCCGGTCATCATCCTGACCGCGATGGCCTGCGGCGCGCTCTGGGCGGGCCTCGCCGGCTACCTGAAGGCCACGCGGGGCGTGAACGAGGTCATCACCACGATCATGCTGAACTTCCTCGCCGGCGCCCTCATCGGCTACTTCCTCCAGGCCGACCGCCTCGGCGAGCTCGACGGCAACATCATCCACACGCCGGAGATCCCCGACTCCAGCTTCTTCTTCGAGTTCCCCACGAACCCCGACCCGGTCTACGGCACGATCGTGATCGCCGTGATCGTCGGCGTCGGCTACTGGCTGGTGCTGGGCCGCACCCGCTTCGGCTTCGACCTGCGGGCCGTCGGCCGCTCCCAGCCCGCCGCCGAGGCCAGCGGCGTCAGCGTCAAGCGGACCGTGGTCACCTCGATGCTCCTCTCCGGCGCGGTCGCCGGCCTGGTCGGCATCCCCACCCTGCTGAACGAGTCCGGCACCTACGGCAGCGACTTCTTCCCCGAGGGCATCGGCTTCACCGGCATCGCGATCGCCCTCCTCGGCCGCAACCACGTGGTGGGCATGGGGCTGGCCGCCCTGCTGTGGTGCTTCCTGGAGCGCACCGGCAGCGAGCTGGAGGGCGAGGACTACCCGCCGGAGATCGTCGACGTGATGCAGGGCATCATCGTCCTCTCCGTGATCATCGCCTACGAGGTCGTCCGCCGCTGGGGCCTGCGGCGCCAGCAACGCCTCGTCGGCTCCGCCGACGCCGGCCACGGCGGCGGCCCGTCCGCACAGGGCGCGGGGAACGCGGGCCCCACCACTCCCGGCGACCCGGCGGCGCCGCCGGAGCGGGACGGCGGGGACGACCCCGCCGCCCGGGCCACCCGCGCGGCGAGCATCCCGGCCCAGCCGGAGCCGGCCGACGACGCGGCGGAGGCACCCCGCCCGGGCACGCGGCCGGAGGCCGTGGGTGGCACTGAACCCGGCGCGGATGCTTCGCCGGCCCAGCCGGACGCCGATCCGGCGCCGCTTGGCGCGGAGGCACCGGCCCAGCCGGAGCCTGCCGACGGCGCGGTGACGACGCGTACGCCCGACGCCGGACCGGATGCCCCGCCTGAGATGTCAGCCGGACAGCCGGACGGCGCCGACGGCGCGGCGCAGCCGGGTCCGGGCGCGGAGGCGCCCGGCTCGCGGGGGGCGGGGGCGGGGAGCCCCAGCGGTCGGGCGGACGGCGGCGCCAACGCGGAGTCCTCGGCGGAGCCGGGCCAGGCGCGGCCCGCCGCGGGCGAGGACCGCGACGGGAATGACGAGTCGGCGGAGGTGTCGGCGTGACCAGTTCTCAGACCACTCCCGTCAAGAAGAGTGAGGGCCGCGGGCTGCTGGAGTCGCTCCGGCCGCGTGGCGGTGCCGCGCGGCCCCGGCTCACCACGCCCGTCGTGCTGCTGCTGATCGCGGGGGCGCTGCTGCTGCTCTCCCTCGTCCGCGCGGTCACCGACGAGGCCAGCCTCACCGAGACCGGGCAGTGGTCGAGCGCCATCAGCTACGCCGTGCCCATCGGCCTCGCCGGGCTCGGCGGGCTGTGGGCCGAGCGGGCCGGGGTCATCAACATCGGGCTCGAAGGCATGATGATGCTCGGCATGTTCGCCGCTGGGTGGGCGGGCTGGCAGCACGGGCCGGAGGCCGCCGTGCTCGCCGGCGTCGTCGGCGGGGCGCTCGGCGGGCTGCTGCACGCCGTCGCCACCGTCACCTTCGGCGTGGACCACATCGTCTCCGGCGTGGCCATCAACATCCTCGCCCTCGGCGTGGTGCAGTTCCTCGCCAAGCTGTGGTTCGGCGCCGAGGGCAGCGAGGCCGCCGCCCGGGGCGGGAACGACAAGCAGTCGCCGCCCATGGACGACCTGGAGCCGTTCACCGTGCCCGGCATCTCCGGCTGGCTCGGCGACCTCGACGAGCAGAACTGGTTCCTCGTCTCCGACGCCGCCGGCATCCTGCGCGCCGCCGCGCAGAACGTCTCCTGGCTCTCCCTCCTCGCCGTGCTGCTCTTCATCGGCAGCTACATCGTGCTGTGGCGCACCTCCTTCGGGCTCCGCCTGCGCTCCTGCGGCGAGAACCCCGAGGCCACCGAGTCCCTCGGCGTCAACGTCTACCGCTACAAGTACCTGGCACTCGCCGTCTCCGGCGGGCTGGCCGGCTTCGCGGGGGCGTACCTGGCCGTGCTGATCCACATGTATCTGGACGGCCAGACCGGCGGCCGGGGCTACCTGGGCCTGGCCACCATGATCTTCGGCAACTGGCGGCCTGGCGGCGTCGCCACCGGCGCCGGGCTCTTCGGCTTCATGGACGCCCTCCAGAACCGCGGCGGCGGCGACACCGTCCACGCCACCCTGCTGCTCTTCGCCCTCGCCCTGGCGGCCTGGGCGGTGTGGAGCTACGCCCGCGGCCGGCGCGGCACGGCCGCGGCGGGCGGGGTGCTGGCGGTGCTGCTGGCCGTGTGGTACGCCACCACCGACACCATGCCGAGCGAGTTCGTCTCGGCCACGCCCTACCTGACGACGCTGCTGGTGCTGGCGCTGTTCTCGCAGCGACTGCGCCCGCCCAAGGCGATCGGCAGGCCATACCGCAGAGGCGAGAGCACGTAGCACATGAGCACAGACTGGGACGGGTGGGAGAGCCTGCGGCAGGCCGCGCGGGAGGCGATGGGGCGGGCGTACGCCCCGTACTCTCGCTACCCCGTCGGCGCCGCCGCGCTTGTCGACGACGGCCGCACCATCACCGGCTGCAACGTGGAGAACGCCTCCTACGGCCTCGGCCTGTGCGCCGAGTGCGGCCTGGTCTCGGCGTTGCACGCGACCGGCGGCGGGCGGCTGACGCACTTCACCTGCTGCAACGGCGAGGGCCGCATCATCACGCCGTGCGGGCGCTGCCGCCAGCTCCTGATGGAGCACGGCGGGCCCGAGCTGGCCGTCGACACCGCCGAGGGCGTACGCACGCTCGGCGAGCTGCTGCCCGCGGCGTGGGGCCTGGACCGAGGACCGGAACCTTCATGAACGACGCCACCGGGGCCACCGGGGCCATCGACGCGATCAGCGTCATCCGCGCCAAGCGCGACGGGCACGCCCTCGCCCCTGCCCAGATCGACTGGGTCATCGACGCCTACACGCGGGGCGAGGTCGCCGAGGAGCAGATGTCCGCGCTCGCGATGGCGATCCTCCTCAACGGCATGAGCCGCGCCGAGATCGCCCGCTGGACGGCGGCGATGATCGCCACCGGCGAGCGCATGGACTTCTCCTCGCTGCCGCGCCCCACCACCGACAAGCACTCCACGGGCGGCGTCGGCGACAAGATCACCCTGCCGCTGGCGCCCCTCGTCGCCGCCTGCGGCGCGGCCGTGCCGCAGCTGTCGGGCCGTGGCCTGGGCCACTCCGGCGGCACGCTCGACAAGCTGGAGGCCATTCCCGGCTGGCGCGCCCGGATCGGCCCGGACGAGATGCTGGGCATCCTGCGTGAGGTGGGCGCCGTCGTCTGCGCGGCGGGGGAGGGGCTGGCCCCGGCCGACCGGAAGCTGTACGCGCTGCGGGACGTGACGGGCACGGTCGAGTCGATCCCGCTGATCGCCTCCTCGATCATGTCGAAGAAGATCGCCGAGGGCACCGGTGCCCTGGTGCTGGACGTCAAGGCGGGCTCGGGGGCGTTCATGAAGACCCTCGACGACGCGCGCGAGCTGGCCGAGACGATGGTCGGGCTCGGCACCGACCACGGCGTGCGGACCGTGGCGCTCCTCACCGACATGGACACCCCGCTGGGCCTGACGGCCGGGAACGCGCTGGAGGTGCGCGAGGCCGTCGAGGTGCTGGCCGGCGGCGGGCCCGCCGATGTCGTCGAGCTGACCCTCGCGCTGGCGCGGGAGATGCTGGACGCCGCCGGGCTGACCGACGCCGACCCGGCCCGCGCGCTCGCCGGCGGCTCGGCCATGGACACCTGGCGCCGCATGATCGCGGCCCAGGGCGGGGACCCGGACGCGCCGTTGCCGGTGGCGCGCGAGACCCACACCGTGCCCGCGCCCGCCACCGGCGTGCTGACCGGGCTCGACGCCTACGCCGTGGGCGTGGCGGCGTGGCGCCTCGGCGCGGGCCGGGCCCGCAAGGAGGACCCGGTGCAGGCCGCGGCCGGGGTCGAGCTGCACGCCAAGCCGGGGGACCGGGTCACGGCCGGGGCGCCGCTGCTGACTCTCCACACCGACACCCCCGAGCGCTTCGGGGCGGCGCTGGCCGCGTTGGAGGCCGAGGGCGCCCTCCGCGTCTCCCCAACAGACGCCCGGGTGCCGGACGTTCGCCCGACGGTACTCGGGCGTATCGCCGACGGTTGATGAACGAACCGAAACGTTCACGGCACAGACCGCACTGACTGTCCGTTATGCCGGAATTTTTGCGATGATCGGTGCCGATGCCTTGTACCCTGAAGAACGGTTTCGGCGGAAAGACACGGCAGGAGGTGATGCTGCGATGCGCAGTGAACCTCCTAGTCATCCCCCGCGCCACGCCCTCCCGCCCAGGTGACGCCGGCGGTCCAGCCGCCCCCTGGGGCGGTCGGCGTGTGCGCGCACATCGGATGCCCGTGATCGCCTTCCGTTTCCTGGGGGTTCCTCCGTCATGACCCACCTGCCCGCGCTGCTCGAGGACCACGACCTCGCCGGGGCCCTGGAGTGGCTGGAGACGCAGCCGCCGCACCTCATCGCCGACGAGATCGCCCGCATGGACGCGGTGAACTCGGTCGTCACCTTCCGGCTGCTCGACAAGGACCGCGCCCTGGAGGTCTTCGAGGAGCTGGACCCCGTCGACCAGCAGCAGATCCTCGAAGGGCTGCGCGACCAGGCGTTCCGCGACCTGGTCGAGCACATGGACCCCGACGACCGGGCCCGGATGCTGAAGGAGGCCCCGGCCAAGGTCGCCAAGCGCGTCCTCGCGGGGCTGTCCGCCCACGAACGCCAGATGACCGCCGCGCTCCTCGGCTACCCCGAGGGCTCGGTGGGCCGCTACATGACGCCCGAAACGGTCGCCCTCCAGGAGGACCTGACGGTGGGCCAGGCCCTGGAGGTGGTACGCCGCCGGGGCGCCCACGCCGAGACGATCTACACCCTGCCGGTGGTGGACCGGGGCCGCCGCCTGAAGGGCATCGTCGAGCTGCGCGAGCTGGTGCTGAGCGAGCCCGGCTCAGAGGTCTCCGCCCTCGTCGTCACCGAGCCGCCGCGCGCCCGCGCCACGGACCGGGCCGAGCACGCCGCCCGCCTGATGCGCGAGACCAACGTCCTCGACCTGCCGGTCGTCGACAGCGAGGACCGGCTCGTCGGCCTCCTCACCAGCGACGACGCCTTCGAGGTCATCGAGGCGGCCGACACCGAGGACGTCGCCCGCCAGGCCGGCGCCGAGCCGCTGGAACGCCACTACATGTCGGCCAGCGTCTTCCAGCTCTCCCGCACCCGCATGATGTGGCTGATGCTGCTGATGGTCGCCGCGACCCTCACCGTCAGCGTCACCCGGGCGTTCGAGGGCGAGCTGGAGGCCGTCACGCAGCTCGCGCTCTTCGTGCCGCTGCTGATCGGCACGGGCGGCAACGCCGGGGCGCAGGCCGCGACGGCCGCGGTGCGGGCGCTGGCCGTCGGCGAGGTGCGGGTCTCCGACCTGCTGCGGGTGGTGTGGCGCGAGTGCCGCACGGGACTGCTGCTGGGCTGCATGCTGGCGGTCGTCGGCTTCTTCGTCGGGTCCTTCTTCGTGGCGTGGGACGTCGCCGCGGTCGTGGCGATCACGCTGATCGTCATCTGCGGCTGGGCCTCGACGGTGGGCGGCACGATGCCGCTGCTGGCGAAGAAGCTGCACATCGACCCGGCGGTGGTCTCCGCGCCGATGGTGACGACGCTGGTGGACGCGACGGGCCTGATCATCTACTTCACCACCGCGAAGGTGGTCCTGGGGATCTGACGGCGGCGCCCACCCGCTCACCTCTCCCCTCACCTCTCCCCTCACCCCTCCCACCACCCCTCCCCTCGCCCCGCCCGTTCACTTCCTGGCCGTGCGCGGCAGCCAGCCGTTGAGACGCCGGTCGGCCCACTGGACGAGTCCGACGGCGCCGAGCGCCACCACGATGACGGCCAGCAGCACGGCCAGAACGCCCTCGCTGTCGAACCGGCCCCCGGCATCCGTCAGGACCTTGCCCAGGCCGACGACGGCGATGAACATCTCACCGTTGATCATGCCGGTGACCGCGCGGCCCATGCCGAGCCGGACGCCCGCCATGGCCAGCGGCAGGGCGGCGGGGATGACGACCTTCACCAGCAGCCGGCGTTCGCTCGCCCCGTACAGGCGGCCCATCTCGATCAGCTGCTCGGGAACGGCCCGCACGGCGGACGCGGTCGTGATCACGATGATGAAGAGCGAGTACATGACGACGACGGCCACGATGGACGCCCTGCCCGGGCCGAACAGCGAGAAGAACACCGGCGCGAACACCAGCGAGGGCGCCGTCAGCAGCGCGTACATGTAGATGCCGAGCGCCGCGTCGACCGGCCGGTAGCGGCCCATCAGGACGCCGAGCACCAGGCCCGCGACGAGGGAGATGGCGAAGCCGATGGCGAGGTTGGCGAGGCTGGAGGCCAGGCTGCCGAAGATCTGCCCGTCCCGCGTCATCTCCGCGAGCCGCCCCACGACGGCGCTGGCGGGCGGCAGGTAGGCGGCGTTCGCGACACGCGCCACGGCCTCCCACAGCACCGCCCCGGTCAGCAGCGCGACGAGCGGCGGCGCTATCGCGGGGAACGGGAGCCGCCTGGCCGCCGCCCGTCCCCCGGCCTGGGCCGTGGCGCTCATCCGGCCACCTCCGATGCGCGGGCGGTGGTCCGGTGGTCCGGGTGCATCGCGCGCAGGCTCTCCCAGAGCCGGGAGGTGATGGCGGTGAACGCGGGCGAGCGTTCCAGGCCGCCGACGTCGCTGGCGCGGGGGCGGGGGATGTCCACCGGGACGATCTCGGCGATCCGGCCCGGGCGCGGGCTCATCAGCACCACCCGGTCGCCGAGCAGCACCGCCTCCTCCATGCTGTGGGTGATGAAGACGACCGTCAGGCGGCGGCGTTCCCAGATGGCCAGCAGCTCCTCCTGGAGGATGCGCCGGGTCTGCTCGTCGAGGGCGCCGAACGGCTCGTCCATCAGCAGCACGTTCGGCTCGACCGCCAGCGCCCTGGCCAGCCCCACCCGCTGCTGCATGCCGCCGGACAGTTCGCCCGGGAGCTGCGACTCGAACCCGGCGAGGCCGACCAGCTCGGTCAGCTCCCGGGCCTTCGCCCGCCGGGCGGCCTTGGACTCGCCGCGCAGTTCCAGGCCGAACGCCACGTTGTCCAGCACCGTGGCCCAGGGCAGCAGCGCGAAGTTCTGGAAGACCATCGCCCGGTCGGGCCCGGGGCGGCGCACCGGCTCGCCGTCCACGGTGATCTCGCCGGCGTCGGCATCGACGAGCCCGGCGATCGCGCGCAGCAGCGTCGTCTTGCCGCAGCCGCTCGGACCGAGGATGGTCAGGAACTCGTTGTCGGCGACGGTGAGATCGACGCCCTGAAGGGCTTGGATCACGTTTCCCTCCCGTCCGGTGAATGTCTTGGTGACGCCTTTGATCTCGATCACGTGGTGCTCCTTGCGGGAGTGCTGGCGGCGGCCCACGGCGTGGCCCTGCGTTCGGCCCAGCGGGCGGCGGCGATCAGCGTGAGCGCTTCGATGAGAATGATGACGATGGTGGCGTAGAGCTTCGGGGCCTCGAACAGGCTGCGGTATTCGAGAATGAGACCGCCGAATCCCACGGAGACCATGAGGAGTTCCACGATCACCATCCCCGTGACGGCGCGGCCGAGGCCGAGACGCAGGCCGGTCATGATGGCCGGGAGGGCGCCGGGAATGAGAATGCGCCGCCAGATCTGGGCTTCCGAGGCTCCCAGCGTGCGGCTCATCTCGATGAGCGAGGGGTCGATCTGCCGTAGCCCGGCACGGGCGTTGACGACCACCATGACGATCGAGAAGAGCGTCACGAGGATCACCCGCGACAGCAGCCCGATCCCGGTCGACATGATCAGCAGCGGGATGACGGCGGCCATGGGCGTCACCAGCAGGATGTTCAGGTAGACGTCGGTGTAGCGCTCGACCGCGGGGAAACGCCCCAGCAGCAGGCCCGTCGGCACGCCCAGCACCACGGCCGCGGCGAATCCCAGCACCAGCGCCTGGTTGCTCACGTAGAGCGCGTGCCACAGCTCGCCCTCGCCGAGCAGCCGCACCGTCGCCACCGCCGTGTCGGAGAAGGGCGGCAGCAGGATGCCTCCGCGCCAGCGCCCGTAGGCCTCCCAGGCGGCGGCGAACACGGCGAAGGTCAGCAGCTGGTAGAAGAGGGGGCGGGACGCCACCCCGCGCAGCGCGGTCACGAGCGCTCTCCCGTCCGACCCTCGAGGAAGCTGAGGTCCGCCACGTCCGAGACCGGCATGGGATCGATGACCTCCGCATCGGCGAAGAAGTCCACCGTCTGCCGGAGGTTGTCCGCGGTCAGCCCGGCGGCGTCGAAGAGCCCGGCCTCCACATAACGCCGGCTGACGGTCTCGGCCGACTGCTCGTCGTAGGCGTCCGGCAGGTATCTCAGAGCCAGGGAGGCGAGGTACCCGGGGTCGGCGTTGATCTTCCGGTGCTCCTCCACCAGCGCGTCGACGAACGCCTGGCTCGCCTCGCGGTGCTCGTCGAGGTAGCCCTCGCTGGCGTACACGGTCTGCGGGTGCAGGCCGGGGAAGACCTCCGCGAAGTCCGCCATCTGGTACAGGCCGGTGGCTCCCTCGGCCTCCAGGGTGATGATGTCGGTCAGTTCGAGTGCGGTGGCGTCGATCTGGCCGGCGAGCAGCGCCTGCGCGCGGGCTCCGGAGTCGCCGATGGTGAGGTACTCCGGCTCGGCGCCACCGGGGCAGTCCCCGCTCACCCACTGCCGGACCATCGCCGTCGCGACGGCGCCCTCGCTGAAGATCCCGAACGGGCGGCCGTCCAGCTCCGCGCAGCTGTCCCGGTCGCGGGAGCCGTAGACCGACCACTGGTTGCCGACGACGTCCGCGACGATCCGGATCGGAGCGCCCTTGGATATGGCGATCAGCGCCGAAGACGTCGCTTCCGCCGAGAACTGGTAGTCGCCGCGGACCAGGCCCTCGATGGCGAGCTCCGGCTCCGCGGCTTCCTCGACCGTCACGTCGAACCCCTCCTCCCGGACCGCGTCGACGGCCGCGAGAAGCGGGACGGCGGTGATGTCAGGCTCGATCAGCGCCACCGTGAAGGAGGTGTCGCTGCCGCCGCCACCGCACCCGGTCAGCAGCATGGAGGTGAGGGCGGCGGAAACGGCCGCCCCGACGGCTCTTGTTGAGCGACTCGACAAGAGGTCGCTCCTTCCTGAGAAGCGCCTCCGGGGCCTTGCCTCGCGCCCGGGGCGGCGTGTCATACTGGCTATGCATTCGATTGCGCTTACGTATTCATATCATGGGTGGACCGGCAGGTGCCGTCAACCCCGTTCACGACCAGACACGACCAGACACGACGAGACACGAGAGGCAACCGGTGACCGCATCAGGCGCCCGGCGCCGCCCGACCATGGCCGACGTGGCACGCGCGGCGGGCGTGAGCCCGTCGACGGTGTCGCGCGCGATGGACGAGCGCCACCCCTTCTCCCGCAGCACCACCGCGGCCCGCGTGAAGGAGGTCGCGCGTCGCATCGGCTACACGCCCAACCCCTCGGCGGCCAGCCTGCGCCGCCAGAGCACCCGCACCATCGGCGTCGTCGTCCCCCGGCTCACGGACACGGTGATCGCGATGCTGTACGAGGAGATCGCCGCCGCCTGCCGGGACCACGGCCTGCACGCCCTGGTGGCGACCACGCACTACGAGCCGGAGGACGAGGCCACGCAGGCCCGGCTGCTGCTGGACCGTATGGTGGACGGCCTGATCCTCACCACGAGCCGGCTCGACACGGAGAGCACCGTCCTGCGGGAGCTCGCCACGCGCGAGGTCCCATACGTCCTCGCCCTCCGCACCGACGGCCGCGGCCCCGCCGCCACGGGCGACGACCGGCTCGGCGGATACCTCGCCGCACGCCACCTGATCGACCTGGGGCACCGGCGCATCGCCGTGATCGCGGGACCGCCGTACGCCTCCAACGCCCTCGGCAGGCAGCAGGGCTACCGCTCCGCCCTGGAGGAGGCCGGCCTCGCCGTCGACGAACGGCTCGTCAGGCCCTCGGGTTTCTCCATGGAGAGCGGAGAGCGGGTCGCGACCGAGCTGCTGTCCGCGCTGCCCGCCGCCGAGCGGCCGACGGCCGTCATGACCGTCAACGACAACACGGCGGTCGGCGTGCTGGCGGCGGCCCGGAAGCTCGGCATCGGCGTCCCCGGCGAGCTCTCCCTCGTCGGGTACAACGACACCCCGCTCGCCGCGCGCCTGCCCGTCCCGCTGACCAGCGTCCGCGTCCCGCTGCGTGAGTTGGGGCGCGGCGCGGTCGACATCCTGCTGCGCGCCATCGAGGGAAAGCCCGTCGACTCCCTCGTCTACGCGCCGACCCTCATCCCCCGCGAGTCATCGACGCCCGTCGCCTGAGGAGACCAGCGTGCCCGAGAAGATCGACGCCTTCTGCCACGTCCTGCCGCACGACTACGCCGACCGGCTGTTCGCACTCGACGGCGTGCCCGCCGTCGCGAACCTGCGCAAGCGGGTCATGAACATCCCCGCGCTGGTCGACCTGGACGTGCGCTTCCGCCAGATGGACGAGTTCGACGGATACCGCCAGCTCGTCAACCTGGCCGCCCCGCCCCTGGAGGACTTCGGCAGCCCGGCGACCTCCGCGGAGTACGCGCGCATCGGCAACGACGGCCTGGCGGACCTCGTCGCGAAGCACCCCGACCGCTTCGTCGGATTCTGCGCCGCCGTCGCGCTGAACGACGTCGACGCCGCCGTCGCCGAGCTCGACCGCGCCGTGGGCGAACTGGGCGCGGCCGGCGTCCAGATCTACACGCACGTGGGCGGCCATCCCCTGGACGAGCGGCGCTTCGAGCCGTTCTGGGAACGCGCCGCCGAGCTCGACCTGCTGGTCCAGGTCCACCCCTGCCGTAACTCCTCCTGGCCCGACTACCCGGCCGAGGAGCGCTCCCGGTACGAGATCTGGTGGACCTTCGGCTGGGAGTACGATTTGTCGGCCTTCATGGCCCGCATCGTCTTCGGCGGCGTGCTCGAACGCCACCCCACCCTCAAGCTCCTCATCCACCACGGCGGCAGCATGATCCCCCACTTCTCCGGCCGGGTCGGCCCCGGCTGGGACCAGCTCGGCTCACGCACCCCCGACCACCAGCGCGAGGACGTCACCGGCTATCCGCTCTCCCGGCGCCCGCTGGACTACTTCAGGATGTTCTACGCCGACACCGCGCTCTTCGGCGCGCCGCACGCGCTGCGCTGCACCCTGGAGTTCTTCGGCCCCGACCGGGTGCTGTTCGCCTCCGACTCGCCCTACGACCCCGAGAAGGGCCCGGGATACATCCGTTCCGCCATCGCCGACCTGGCGGCGATGGACCTCACCGACGCCGAGCGCGCCGCCGTCCACGCGGGCAACGTGCGCAGGCTGGCCGGGCCCCGCCTGGCGGCGTAGAGACCCTCTCAACGAACCGTCAGTAGATGACGCCGTCCTCCGTGATGTAGTAGCAGTCCGTGTACAGATAGCCGGCGTCCAGGTGCCACTCGCCGCCGAACTCGGTGACCGAGGGGTCCTCCAGGGAGCGGGCCACCGTCTGGTAGTCGCCGGTCGGCAGGGTCACCGTGACCGACGGCAGGCCGTCGGGGTTCTCGCAGCGGCTCTCGCCCGTGTCCGGGCCCGGCTCGACCTCGATCCTGCCGTTCTCCGGCCCGGCGTAGAGGAGTTCGAGCCGCTCGCCCGCGGCGTTGAACACCTCCATCGTGACGGTGCCGCCCGTGCTGTCCTTCCAGTTCCCGCCCGGCAGCAGGCCCTCGGGGTCGCGGCCGGTGACCTCGTTGACCTCGACCGCGATCAGCAGGTCGCGGGCGTCGTCCGCCTCCCGCGAGCCGGAGAAGTCGTCGACCACGCGCCGCAGCGACTCGCGGGCGCCGGCGTGGTCGCGGTCGCGGAAGCGGGCGACCCCGCAGTCGTACAGCGCGCCGCGCAGCCCGTCCGAGGCGCGCTCGACCACGCCGCCGCCGTCCACCTGCTCCAGCGGCTCGACGGCCTCGCAGGCGTTGCCGCCCGCCACCCGGGCCATGCCGCAGTCGTAGCGGGCCAGGTTCAGCGGCCCGGCCACGCCCTCGCGGCCCGCGTCCGACGCCTGCTCGAAGGAGCCTATGGCCTGGCAGAACCGCGCCTCGTCGTACTGGATCTGCCCGCAGCCGAAGTACGCCTCGGGCAGCGCCTCGTCGGCGCGCCCGGCCAGGTCGGCGGCCTCGCGCGCCTCGGACTCCGCGTCGACGTCGGCGAACGCCTGGAGCTGGTCTATGGCGGCGCAGTAGTCCTCGTCGGCGTACGCGGTGGTCCCGTCGGCGTAGAGCGCGTCGACGCGGGCGGGCACCTCCCCGGCCTGCGGCGAGTCCGGGTGGTGCTCGCGGACGGCGGCGTAGGCGTCGAGGGCCTCGGCGTAGCCCGCGCCGTCACCGGCGGCGGCCTCGGCGAGGGCGTCGGCGTACTCCAGGCGCAGCCCGGCGAGGTGGGACTCGGCGTCGGCCCACACCGGCGTGCGGCCCTCGTAGAGGTGGAGGTAGTCCTCGTAGCGGACGATCGCCTGCTCGCGCTCCCCGGCCTCCTCGCGTGCCATGGCGGCGTCCAGCAGCTCGCAGTTGGCGCGCTCGCGCTCGGCGTCGGCGGGCGCGGAGGTGAGGGTGAACTGGTACCAGGCGGCCCCGGCGTCGTCGTAGTGGCCGACGGCCTCCCCGCAGTCGCCGGCGGCGTGGGCGTCCTGCCCGTCCTCGAACGCGCGCTGCGGCAGGGTGCGCAACGCCGTGATCCCGCCCGCGACCAGCACCAGCAGCAGGGCGCCCACGGCGTACGGCCGCCAGCCCGGGCGCGGCACGGCCGGCTCCGCCGGGCCCGGCGGCGGGGGAGTGGTGATCGCGAGGGTGGGCCGGTCCACGGACGGCTGCGCGGGGCTCTGGCGCGGGGCGTCGGCCGGCGGGGCGGCGAGCGTCAGCGTCGTCTCGTCCGGCGGCCCGTCCGGCGGCCCGGCCGGAGACGCGGGCGGGGCGGGCGGCTGCGCCGCGTCCGGCTGGGCCCTGGGCCGCCTCGGCCGGGCCCGCCACCAGCCGCCCGCGATCACCACGGCCAGCCATCCGGCGTACGCCCCGAGCCACACGCCCGGCTCGTCCGAGGCCCCCGCCGCGTTCGCGCCGCCGATCAGCGCCGCCGTCCCCACCAGGTTGAGGACGGCGAGCCACCAGCTCCGCAGGTAGAGGAAGCCCGCCCCCAGCCCGCTGGCGTTGAGCAGCGCCGCGGCCAGCGACCGCCGCCGCGCGTTCCGCTTCCCGCCGTCCCGCCGTCCGTCCTCACCCATGCCCATGCCGCTCATGCCCCAGCCCTCTCCCCACCAGAACGGACCGTCAGTAGAACGTGATGTAGTAGTACTCCGAGTACAGGTAGCCCGAACTCAGCTCCCAGGTCCCGTAGTAGGGTACGACCGCGCTGTCCGAGCGTGACCGCGCGACCACCTCGTAGCTTCCGGGGTCCAGGGTCACCGTCTCCGCGCAGCCCGAGCACTCGTCGATCGTGATCCGGCCGGTCTCCGGGCCCGTGTAGAGGATCTCCAGCGTCTCCGACGAGCCGTTCTCGATCTCCACGGTCGCCACGCCCGCCGCTCCCGTGCCCGCCTCGCTCGGGTCGGGCAGCTCGCCCGCGCCGCCGTCGGCGGCGACCTCCGCGATCTCGATGGCGATCAGCAGGTCCTGGGCCTCGCCGGCCCGCGCGTCGCCCGGGTAGTCGTCGACGAGCCGCCGGAGGGCCTGCCTGGCCTCCTCGTACGCGCCGTCCTCGTACGCCCGCTCGCCGCAGTCGAAGAGCGCGCCGCGCAGCGCGGACTCCGCGTCGCCCGCCAGCCGGTCGGTCGCGGCCGGCGAGTCCGCCGCCGCCTCGAAGTGCGGCGTGGCCTCGCACGGGTCGCCCAGCGCCCGGCCGCACTCGTAGCGGGAGCGCGGCACCATCGTGCGGGCCTGGCGGGCGAGGTCGTCCGGTGCCCCGGGCAGCCGGGCCGCCTCGCGGAACTCGCCCGCCGCCTGGCAGAACCGGCCGTCCTCGTAGCGGATCGAGCCGCAGCCGTAGACCGCCTCGGGCAGCGCCCGCTCGGCCCGCTCGTCGATGTCCCGCGCCTCGGGCTCGTCGAAGTGCTCGGCCAGCTCGGTGAAGGGGCGCAGGCCGTCGATGGCCTCGCAGAACCGGCCGTTGTCGAAGGCGGCCGTCTCCGTGACGTACATGCCCTCGACGCGCTCGGCCGTCTGGCCGGCCTCCTCGGAGCCGGGGTGGTCGGCGCGGAGCGCGAAGTACGCCTCGAACGCCTCCAGGTAGCCGCCCGCGCCCTCCCAGGCGCCCGAGGCGGCGGCCTGCCCGGCCAGCGCGTCGGCCTCGTCGAGCCGCAGCCCGATCAGCCGTGCCTCGGCACCGGCGAACGGCGGCTCGCCGGCGTACCGGCGCAGGTAGTCCTCGTAGTGGGCGACGGCGCTGGTGAAGTCGCCGCTCCCGGCGGCGTCCTCGGCGGCCAGCAGCAGCTCGCAGGCGGCGATCCCCGCGCGGGCGTCGGCCAGCGCCGGGCTGAGGGTGAACTCGTAGCGGCTCTCCGCCGCCCGCTCGTAGCGCGGGATCGCCTCCTCGCATCGCCCCTCGGCGTGCACCTCCTCGGCCTCGTCCAGCTCGCCCTGCGGGAGGGAGCGGTAGAGGAGGACGCCGGTCACGGCGAGCGCGATGGCGAGAACGCCGGCGAGCGGCGCGAGCGCGGAGGACCGGATGGTGGCGGTCTCGCCCTTGCTGCCGTGGATCCAGCCCCGGTAGGCGGCCAGCACCAGCCACAGCCCGTAGATGATGAGCCAGGCGGTGGCGGAGTCGGCGGCGTTGAGGGCGTTGGCGAGGACGATCAGCAGCGCGGTGAAGAGCCAGTACCACACGGCCCGGCCCCACAGCCGCAGGTACAGGTACCCCAGCCCGAGCCCGCTGAGGTTGAGCAACGCCGCCGCCGACCCGCGCCGCCGTCTGGCGCGCGGGTCGTACCCCACGGTCACCGTCATCGTCTCGTCCAGCCCCTCTGGTTCTGGTCGTCTCTGGCTGCCTCTGGCCGTCTCGCCGCGCGATGTGTTCCCTATCACGCGCCGCGACGCCGTGTGGTTGCGCGGGTGACGGTCAGAGCGCGAACTCCCCCCGGCACCAGCCGAACATCCGGTGCGCCCCGGCCACCCACTCGTCGGCGAGGGCGCCGAACTCCCCCGGCGTCACGCGGCAGACGAGGGGCAGGGAGCAGATCCCGGCGATGCACGGCTGCCGGCCGCCGACGTCCCACAGCGAGAGCATGGGGACCAGGTGCTTGGTGTTCCACGCGCTCGCCGCCGCCGCTGCCGTCGCCAGCTGGTCCGGGGCCAGCAGGCGGCCGTTGGTCATGAAGGCGACGAGCAGCCGGGTCGTGGCCGTCAGACGCACCGTCACCGCGATGTCCGAGCCCGGGATGTCGATGGCCAGCGCCTGCGGCGCGGCGTCGCGCACCGTCCCGCCCGCCCGGCCGCCGGCCGCCCAGCCGCGGGCCAGCTCCTGCCAGTGCGAGGCGAGGGCGAACGCCCGCCCGGCCTCGGGAGCCTCGTCAGCTTCGGCCGGCACGTTCCACCGCCTCCGTGATCATCCGGTCGGTCAGGCCCGCGTCCAGCAGGCTCCTGGCGTCCCGCAGCATGGCGTCCACGGCGGGGCGGGCGACGGCCGTGCGCGCCGCGGCCGGGTCGACCCTGGTCGGGGCGGGCGCCGCCGGGTCGACCCTGGTCGGGGCGGGCGCGGGCGCGGGCCCGGTGGCGAACTCGGCCCGCAGGGCCCGCGGCGAGGGGCGCAGCTCCGCCGCCTTCGTCATGCACCGGGCGATCACGCCGCGCAGCGCGGGCGAGACCGTACCGAGGTCCGGCCAGCCGGAGATCGTCTCGTAGTGCGCGCCCTGCCCGCCGTCGAACGGCGGCCGGCCGGTGGCCGCGTACGCCAGCACCGCGCCGAGGGAGAAGACGTCGCTGGCGGTCGTGGCCCCCAGGCCCTTGAGCTGCTCGGGCGCCATGTAGCCCGGGGTTCCCAGGACCAGGCCGGTGCCGGTGAGGCGGCTGGCGCTGTCGATGAGCGCGATCCCGAAGTCGATCACCCGGGGCCCGTCCGGCGCGAGCAGCACGTTCTGCGGCTTGAGGTCCCGGTGCACCACTCCGGCGGCGTGGATGGCGCCCAGCGCCTCCGCCAGGCGCGCGCCCAGCCGCCACACCTCCCGCTCCGGCAGTGGCCCGCCCACGCGGACCGACTCCTCCAGCGAGGGGCCCTCCACGTACGCCGTCGCCAGCCACGGCGGATCGCCGCGCGGGTCGGCGTCCACCACCGGCGCGGTGAAGGCCCCGCTCACCGACCGGGCGGCGGAGATCTCCCGGACGAAGCGCTCCCGGAACGTCGGGTCCAGCGCCAGCTCCGGCCGAATCGCCTTCACCGCCACCAGGCTGCCGGAGCGGGAGCGGCCCAGGTAGACCCGCCCCATGCCGCCCGACCCCAGCTCGCGCACGATCTCGTACGCCCCCAGCCGCTTCGGGGCGTGCGTGGCACGCGACCGCTTCCACGCCATCACAGCGTCACCAGCCCCAGGACGAGCGCGGTGAGGACCGCGAGGACGAGGAGGATCGCGAGCAGCAGGGCCGCCACCGCCCGGCCGACGCGCGGCCGCGCGGGCGGCGCCTGTCCCGCCGCCTTCGGTCTCTGTTTCTGTTTCTGTTTGGGATTCGGGTTGAAGGGGTCGCGGCCGTCGGCGGCCAGTCCGCACCACGGGCAGGCGCCGAGGTGCGCGCCGTACCGGTGGCGCGGCCGGTCCGGGCACCTGCGCACCCGCGACCGCTCCTCGTGCAGCGCCTTCAGCCACTCGCGCGCGGCCGGGCGCGCCGCGGGGTCGCGCACGCCGGCGCCGAAGGCGAGCCGCGCCAGCTCCAGCAGGCTCGGCGGCAGCACCGTCGGATCCAGGATGCCACGCGGCGTGTGCACCCGCTCGGGCCGCACCACGTAGGAGCGGGCCGCGGTGATGTTGGCCTGGACCGTGGTCTCCTCTTCCTCCGCCCTGACCTCGCCGCATCCGCCGCGCGGCACCCCCGCGAACGGGTGGCTCCCGGCCGCCAGCAGCTGGTAGACGAGGACGGCCAGCGCGAAGTCGTCGCTCTCCACGCTCGCCGCCGCCCCCGACTGCCGCTCGGGAGGGGCGTAGTCCCCGGTGTACATCCGGGTCGCGAACACCTCCCTGGTGGCCCGCGAGGTGAACGCCATCGAGTCGCAGTCGAGGAAGGTGACGAAGCCGTCGCCGTCCACCACGATGTTGTTGCTGGAGAAGTCGCCGACGACCAGGCCCTCGCGGTGCAGCCGCTCCACCATGAACGCGAGGTTCCACGCCACGCCGAGCAGGAAGCCCCAGTCGCCGTGGTCGGGGAAGAGCCGCAGCCGCTGCGCCCGGTTGAAGAGCGCGACGAGCCGGACGTGCGCCGGCTCCGCCATGCTGGGCATGGCGTACCCCACGACCCGCCCGTCCGCGTCGCGCGCGAGCCCGGTCGGCCAGGCCAGCTCGGAGGGCTGGCCGGGGGCCCTCCGCCCGTCGCTGAGCGGGGACATCGCGGCCATCTCCTCCAGCTTGCGCCGCAGCTGGGAGCTTGGCGGGTCCCGGTAGAGCTTCACGACCACCTCGTCGTCGCCCTCGACCCGGAACACCTGCGCCTGCGCGCCGAGGCTGAACGGGCGGGCCGCCAGCCGCACCCCCGCGCCGTTCACGAGCACCTGCCGCCCTGTCGTGCCCGTCATGTGCGCACCGCCCGCAGCAGCGTCTTGTCGTCGCCGTTGAGCGCCGCCAGCCGGTCGGAGCGCAGCAGCCGGGCCAGCGCCGCCTCGTCCGCGGCCGGATCGCGGGTGGGGGAGTCCAGACCGCGGAAGACGGCCGAGGCGAACGACGGATTGGGCGCCTGCTCCGCCCGGTCCGCCTGCTCCGCCCGGTCCGCCTGCTCCGCCCGGTCCGCCTGCTCCGCCCGGTCCGCCTGCTCCGCCCGGTCCGCCTGCTCCGCCCGGTCTGCCCGGTCCGCCCGGAGGGCCGCCTGCGCCAGGCCGTCCGTGGACAGCAGAACGCCGTCGATCCCCTCGTCCGCGACGCACGCCGTCCGCGCCCGGCGTTCGGCCTCCGCCGAGGTCACGAACACCGTCTCGTTGCCGTACTCGCTCACCGCCTCCGGCCGGGGCAGGAGGTGGAACACCCCGCCCGCACGCACGATCACGAAGCCGTCGCCCACGCTGAGATGCCCGAGCCAGGTCGGGGCGAGAACGACCACGGTCAGCGTCGTGGCGTAGTCGTTCGCCTCGCCCCCGCACTCCCGGAGGAACTCCCGGCGGACCTCGCGGAACGCCTCCCTCAGCAGCGCGTGCACCTCCTCGCCGGGCCGGATCCCCCGCGCGGCGCTCGCCCGCCGCCCGAAGTGGCGCGTCGCGAGCCCGACCGCGAGCCGCGCCCCGGCGTCGGAACGCGGCCGGCTGCCCGCCCCGTCGGCGACCGCCAGCACCACGACGGGCGACTCGGGCGGGCCGGTGACCTCCGAGCCCCAGGCGTCCTGACAGGGCAGCCCGTCGCGCCGGTGCCGGTACCCCTCCACGCTCAGCCCGTGGACCCGCCACGGGCCGCCGCCGCCGACCTGGTCGATCCGCACCGCCATGCGTGCCTGCCTCCCCTTCACTCCCAGGCCGGACGCTGCGTCAGGTCCTGGAAGATCCTCTCGAAGACCTCGTCGCCCGCGCCCCGCTGCTCGGCGTTCGCGCTGGCCGACATCATCTGGAGCACGTCGCGGAAGGGAAAGCCCGTCAGCCGGGCGTTGAACCTCGGCGCCAGGCTCCGCAGCACCCGCTCGCCGCGCTCGGTGAGCCCGCCGACGCCGATGGCGAACAGCCGGAAACGCCGGGAGCGCTGCCGCTCGGCGAGCACCGGCACCAGCCGCTGCCAGTCCTTGGTGAGGTGGCCGGTGTCGTCCGTCGGCAGCCCGTCGGTCAGCAGGCAGATCTGGGGCCGGTAGTACTGGAGCCCGGCCGCGCGGAGCTGCTCCTTGCGGGTCTCGACGAGGTGCATGGCCAGTTCCAGCGCCTCGGTCATCGGCGTGGCCCCGCCCGCGCTCAACGCCGGGGCCTCGAAGGCGTACGCCGACACGAACGCCTGCGCCGGGTCGCCGGCCGGCTCCGGCCCGCGCCACACGCCCACGCCCCCGCTGCCGAAGGTCACGAGGGCGATCTCGACGCTGTGGCTGAGGGAGATGTCGGTGTGAAGGATCCCGGCCCACTCGCGCAGCGCGTCGTTGAGGGCGGCGATGGGCGCGCCGGTCATGGAGTGCGAGGTGTCCAGGCAGAGCACCAGCGGCAGGCGCTGCGCGGTGTCGTCGATCTCGATGCCGTCGTACACGTCCGCGTCCGCGTCCGCGCCGCCGTCGCTGGCTGTCGCCCGGTCCTTCCGGCGTCGCCACCTCATATCGCGCCTCCCCGGCGGCTCGCCCTCTCGGGCGCGTAGGCGAGCAGCACGCCCGCGTCCCCCTCGACGACCTCGACGCGCTCCCCGGGCGCGGGCGGCGAGCCGTGCGGCTCGGCCCACTCGGCCCGGTACAGGCTCCCGTCGATCTCGACGTATCCCTGCGGGTGCAGCACGGTCCGCACCGTCGCCTCCCGGCCCCGCGGCCGTGGCACCGGCGTGGGTGCTGCCGCTGCCGCTGCCGGTGCCGCTGCCGGGGAGGTGCGGCGTACGGCCACCAGGAGAAACGCCACCAGCGCCGCGAGCAGCGCCCCCAGCACCGCGGCCAGCGCGACGACCAGCGGCGAGGTGCCGCCGCCGTCGCCCTCGTCGGGCAGAGCCACCAGCCCGCCGGCCGCCTCCTGAGCCAGCCCGGCGGCGATCAACTCCTCCGCGAGCAGCGGCTCGCCGCCGTCGAGTCGCTCGGCGGCGTCCCGGCACTCCGCGCCGCACACGCCGTCGTCGGCATCGTCCAACGCCGCGCGGTCCTGCTCGCCCAGCGGATCGATCAACGCCCCCGGATCGACGAACCGGTCGCCCTCCCCGGCCAGCGCGAACAGCACGGCCCCGAGGGACCCCGTCCCTTCCTCCGACGTCACCGTCACCACCAGCCGGGCCCGCTCCTCACCGCCCGCCGCCCCCTCCAGCCGCTCCGTCAGATCCTGCGGCGCCGCCCCCAGCGGCTCACTGATCACCACGCTGACGGTCGCGCCGGCCTCCGCCTCGAGCCAGCAGTCCAGCAGGTCGCCGTCGCAGCGCAGCACCTCGGAGGCCGTCTCCACCGGGCTCGGACTCGGGCTCGGGCTCGGTTCCTGCCCCGGCGCCCCGGCCGCGAGCACCCCGAGCAGCCCGGCGAGCAACAACGACTGCCCCATGGCGCCCCCCTCGGCTGCTGAAACCCCCGCAAGGATAGGACAGCGACCTTTATCCGCCCCCTACATGGGGGATGCAACGCCACCCTGCCCCGGCTTCCGCCCTGCTCAGGCCCGGTGCTCGGCGCGATCGGGTCGGGGGAACGCACCCGGACCCTGATCGGCCGCGCCGCCGGCGACATGCCCAACGCCAGCCTCAACCGCGCCCTGCACCTCCTCGCCGCCAAGCGGGTCGTGGAGGCGGCGGCCCCGCTCTCCACCCGCCCGTCGAAGGAGACCCGCTACTCCGTCGCCGACCCGCACCTCCGCTTCTGGCTCGCCTTTCTCGGCCCGCACCTCCCCGACATCGAGCGGGGCAGAGGAGACCTGGTCCTGGACCGCATCCGCCGCTCGTGGACCGCGTGGCGCGGCCGGGTCATCGAGCCGGTGGTGCGCGAGGCACTGTTCCGTATGCGAGAGGGCGGCCTGCCGGACGGCACCGGCGCGGTCGGCGGCTACTGGACCCGAACCAACGACCCCGAGATCGACATCGTCGCCGCCGACCGCGCCCCGATCGCCCAGCGCATCACGGCGGTCGGCTCCATCACATGGCTCGAAGCCAAGCCCTTCGACTCCCGCGACCTCGGCCGCCTGCACGTCGACCGCTCACGGCTGCCGGGCGCCGACGAGGACACCCCGCTCATGGCCGTCTCGCGCGGCGGCGTGACGGCGGAGGGCATCCAGTTCGTGGGCCCGCAGGACCTCCTGACGGCCAGGCGGCCGTGACGGCCGTGACGGAATCAGGCGCGCAGCCCGGCGGGCTCCCCGCGCGTCGCTACTGTGGGATCACAACTCCGCACGCAGAAGACGCACTTACCGGAACAGGTGGTGGGGGTACGTGGGACGCCGGTTCTTTCTGGCGCTGGGCAGCGGTCGGTACCGCAACCTTCCGGATGAGGATCAGCTGGACGGCGTGTCCACCGACATAGCCGGGATGACCGAGCTCTTCGAGCCCTTCGGCTACCGGCGCGTCCTTCCCGGGCTCGGCGAGTACGACGGGGCCGAGCAGGTCCGGCAGAAGCTCAGCCACTGGTCGAAGGACGCGAGGCTGACCCCCGACGACGTCGTCGTGCTGTACTTCGCCGGCCACGGGGTGGTCGAGGAGCGCGACCGCCACTACCTGCTCTGCTGGGACTCCCACGACGACGATCTCGCGGCCACCGCCCTGGCCACCGAGGACCTCGTGCGCATCCTGTGCCGGGGCGACCTCCGCCAGCTGCTGCTCATCCTGGACACCTGCTCCGGCGGCGCCGGGGGCGCCGAGGCGGCCGCGGTCGCCCTCCAGACCCTCGCCTACCGGCACAGCGGAGACAACGTCTCCACCAGCCTCTACTTCCTCGCCTCCGCGCGCCGCAAGGACGTCGCCCAGGACGGGGCGTTCGCCGGCGCCCTGCGCGCCGCCATCCAGACCACGACGGAACGCACCGGCCAGCGTCAGCGCTACCTGGACCTCACCGAACTGGTCAAGGCCGTCAACGAACGCTTCGAGGAGGAGAGCCACGGCCAGCGCGCGGAGCTGGCCTGCGGCCTGGTCACCGGCCTGGCCCCGTTCCTGCCCAACGCCGGCTTCCGCGAGGACCTGCCCCCGGTCGGGACCGACCTGGAGATCCAGCGCCGCGTGACCGACCGCGACCTGACCGAGCACTTCGGCCCGCGCTCGCGCGGCGTCGAGTTCGAGTCCGAGCAGGGCCTGTACTTCAGCGGGCGCGTGCGCGTGCTCTCGGAGCTGGTCTCCTGGCTCACGGCGTCCGACGGCGACGGCAAGGGCCGCATCGTCACCGGCAGCCCCGGGTGCGGCAAGTCCGCGGTCCTCGGCAGGATCGTCGCGCTCTCCGACCCGGTGTACCGGACGCGGATCGACCTCACCGGCGTGGACCCCGCGACCGTCGTCCCGGAGGGGTGCGTGACGGCGGCCGTCCACGTGCGCCACAAACGCCTGGAGGAGGTCGTCGCCAGGATCGCCGCCGCCCTCGGCTCGGAGGCCGACGGCACGGCGGCCCTGCTCCAGGACCTCACGCGGCGCGGCCGGCAGGGGCGCGTCGCCATCGTCGTCGACGCCCTGGACGAGGCCGGCTCGGACACGGCCGCGGACTCCGGCGGCCACGGCGAGCCGCGCCGCATCGCTCGCGAGCTGCTGCGCCCCATGTCCGAGATCCCGGGCGTGCGGCTCCTGGTGGGCACGCGCCGCGAACTCGTCGGCAGCCTGGGCCCGACGCTGACCGTGCTCGACCTTGACCACCGGGACTATCGCGCTGGCGAGGAGGACGTCGCGGGCTACGTCACCAAGGTGCTGCTGGCGACGGAGGAGCCGGAGGTGCCCACCCCGTACCGGGGGCACCTCGCGCTGGCGCGAACGGTTGCCGAGGGCGTGGCGGCACGAGCGGCGGGCGTGTACCTGTATGCCAGGACGACGGCCCGCACGCTGCGCTCGGACGAGTCCCCCGTCGATGTCGCGCGGGCGGGCTGGGCCGACGCACTGCCGAGCGAGGTCGGGGGCGCCTTCGACGACTACCTCGCGCGTTTTGGTCCCGACGAGCAGCGCGTGCGCAGGATGCTGCTGGCGCTGGCGTTTTCCGAGGGCAAGGGCCTGCCCCGGGGCCGGGTCTGGACGACCCTCAGCTCGTCCATCTCCGGCGTCGAGTGCACCGAGAGCGACATCGCGTGGGTGCTCGATGTCGCGAAGGCGTACATCGCGGAGGTGACGGACAGCGACAGGCGCTCCGCCTATCGCCTCTACCACAAGGCGCTCGCCGAGCATCTGCGGGCGAGCGCGCACCAGCCCGCGGCGGAGATCCAGAGTTTGATCGTGGATGCACTGGTATCCATGGCCCCGCGACACGAGGAGGCGCGCAATGCCACCCGCGACTGGCTGGCGGCCCCTCCCTACGTACGCCAGCACCTGGCCACCCACGCCGAGGCGGCCCACCGGCTGACGGAGCTCATGGGCGACCCCGGGTTCCTGCTGGCCAGCGAACCGCTCGCGCTGCTGCGGGCGTTGGGCTCGGTCGAAGGCGACGAGCACCGCCGCGTCCGCAGCGCGTACGAACAGGTGGCGCACCGGCTCACGGGGGACCATGCGCTGAGCAGCCGGGCCGCCGACCTCCAACTCTCGGCACGACGGTGCGGGGCCGACGAACTGGCCGACCGCGTGAACGAACTGGGGGTTGACCTGCCGTGGACGGCGCGGTGGGCGTGGTGGTCAACGAGCGGCACGCATCGGCTGCTCAGCGGCCACACGAGGCCCGTGGAGTGCGTGGCGGTGGGCGACCTGGACGGGCGGCCGATCGCTGTGACGGGCGGTTGGGACGAGACCGTGCGTGTCTGGGACCTGACCACCCAGCGGCAGATCGGCGAGCCGCTGAAGGTCGGGACCGTCGTCATGGCGGTGGCCATCGGGGAGGTGGACGACTACACCGTCGCGCTCACGGGCGGCGTGGACGGCGTGGTGCGGGTGTGGGACCTCTCGGCGGGGCACGAGCTCGGCGCCGCCCTGGAGGGACACACCAGCCAGATCGAGGACCTGGCGACGGGCGTCATCGACGGCCGTCCCGTGGTCCTCTCGGCGAGCGGCGACGGCACGGCCCGCCTGTGGGACCTGCGGGAACGCCGCCAGCTCGGCGTCCCTCTGGCGGCCCACAGGCGCACGGTAGCTGCCTGTGCCCTGGGAACGATCGACGGGCTTCACATCGCTATCACCGGCGGTGAGGACAAGCGCGCCTATGTGTGGGATGTCGGGGGCCTGTTCGACGGTCGCGGAGTGCTTGCGAGAGGGCCGCTCACGGGCCACGCGGACGGGATCACGGCGGTCGCCATCGGTGACAGCGATGGGCGGGCCGTTGCCCTGCTGGGCGATGACGCCGGAATGCTCAGCCTCTGGGACCTGAGCACCCGGCAGCAAATCGGTGAGCCCGTGATCGCACACGTCACTCCGTATGCGGAGGGCGTGACGGCGGCGGCCATCGGTACCTTCGAGGGGAGGCCCATCGCGCTGACGAGCGGCAAGGTGGACACCCGGCTCTGGGATCTGCGCTCGCTCCGGCAGCTTGACCACCCCCTTCAGGGGCACGTACGGAACATCACGGGGAGCGCGCTCGTCGAGAGGCCCGATGGGACGATGGCGGTCACCGCCAGCGATGACTACACCGCGCGCGTGTGGGACCTGTCGGCGGACCAGCCTGCTGCGGGGCACACGCGCCGCGTCGTCTCGGTGGCGTACGCGCTCGTCAAGGGCCGCGACATGCTGCTGACCGGGAGTGAGGACGGTACGGCCCGAACCTGGGATCTTCGCACCCGCGCCCAGATCGGGCCGCCGATGGAAGCGCACACGGGCGGAGTGGTCTCCGTGGCGCTCGGTCAGCTGCAGGAGGCAGCGGTGGCCGTCACGGGAGGATCGGACGGCGAGATCCTGGCGTGGGATCCGCTGAACGGGACACCGCTCGGCTCGCCCCTCAAGGGCCACACCAACACCGTGTCCTGCCTGGCACTCGGCCCGCTCGGGAGCCGGACGGTCGTCGTCAGCGGCAGCGAGGACGGCACGGTCCGCCTGTGGGACCTGGACACCTACGAGCCCGTGATGGAGCCGCTGACCGGTCATCTGGGCTCCATCGACCACATGGCGGTACGCCAGGCGGGTCCGGATCTGGAGATCATCCTCGCCACCACCTTCGACCACGCCTACCTCTGGCGGGTGAGCGCCGGCACGGACGGCCCACGTGCGCGACGCCGACACCACCTCGACCTGGAAGACGTCCATGACGATGCGAAGCCGATCGGAGCCGACTTCCTCGACGGCAGCCCCATCGTTATGGCGCGCCGCTCGGACAACACGATTCATCTCCTGGACGTCGCGACGGCACAGTCGGCTGGGGTCATCGCCCCCGGCAAACACACGTCGACCATCGAGTCCTGCTCGGTGGCCCGTGTCGCGGGGGAGGCCGTCGTGGCCACGATGGGCGTTGACGGCATGGTGGGGATCTGGAGCGTCGACAAGGGGAAGACGCTGACAGAACGCCAGACCCGTCCCGGCCTGGTTGCCTCCTGGACCGGCGCATTCGTCCACGGCCGCGTGAATGGAAGGAATGTCGGCATCGTCGGCCATACCACCGAGGTCCGCCTCTGGGATCTGTCCACCATGGAGCCGATCGGCGAGCCGCTCTGCGGCGAAACCCGGGGAGTCGTGGGAGTGGCGATCATCCCCTCGCCGGAGGGAGATCTCGCCGTCACGGCAACGGCCGACGGCACCGTCCGCTCCCATCAGCTGACGGACGGCCGCCAAACCGGCCCGCACCTCGTGTGGCCGCCCAACTCCACCTCTCTGACCTGCTGCACGAAGGGATCGGGAGACAAGATCGCGGTGAAGGGCAGCTGGGCTGTCGTCGAGGCCATCAACCTGTGGACGCGTCAACGCATCGCGCGGCATTACGGACGCTGGGTCCAGGTCGGCGCTCACACCGTGAACGGTCGGGTCTTGATGGTCGCCACCACGGACGATCGTGAGTTGCACGCCTGGGATCTCGATGATGCCAAGGGCATGCTGTTTCAGGTCGCGACCGGTCACGGCTCCGCCATCGTCGGCCTCGCCTTCGGCGGTGGGGTGGGCAAGGAGCTGGCCGCGACCGCGTCGCTCGACGGCACGATTCGACTGTGGGATCTCGCCACCGGCGAGTTCTGTGCTCAGTGGTCTTCGGACCAGATCAGGGTGTGGGCGCTGGACTTCGGCAGGATCGACGGACGCGATGTCCTGTTCTTCGGCGATGACGAGGGAGAGCTCCATTTCTGGGACATCGGCGGCGACACGAACGTGGGCCCGAGCCTGGAGCCCCTTCCGGGCAGCGTCAGGCGGGTCCGGCTGGCCGATGTCGCCGGCCGTCCGATGGCGTTCGCGGCCGATGGCCGTGAGCTGCTGCGGATCTGGGACCTGTCGGCCGCCGGGCGCTTCTCCGATGTCAACGTCGGCAGCGCGATCAACGACCTGAGCGTCACCGCGAGCGGAGACCTGTGCGTGGCGACGGACAAGGGCGTCCTTGCCCTGCGGCTGGGGCAGGTGTGATGCCCGCCGTCGTTCTCGTCCACGGCATAGCGCAGGAACTCAAGGGTCCCGAGACGCTGCTGGATCACTGGTATCCGGCCCTCGCCGACGGCCTCGCCCTGGACGGCGGCGCCGTGCGCGTGGCCCGCCACGACGTGGCGATGGCGTTCTACGGAGACGTCTTCCGCCCGCCCGGACATCGCGCGATCGGCGTTCCCGAGCTGACCGCCGAGGACATCACGGATCCGGTGGAGCGCGACCTGCTGCTCGCCTGGTGGGAGCACGCCGCCGAGCAGGAGCCCGCCGTGCCCGGTCCGCGCGACCGCACACGGCTGCGGACCCCGCACCTCGCGCAGCGCGCGCTCAACGCCCTCAGCCACTCCGCCTTCTTCGCCGGGCTCAGCGAACGCCTGATGATCGCGAGCCTCCGCCAGGTCCGCCGCTACCTCACCGAGCCGGCGACCCGCGAGGCCGTGCGGGAACGCCTCGCCGCGCTCGTCACCGACGACACCCGCGTCATCGTCGCCCACTCCCTCGGCACCGTGGTCGCCTACGAGACCCTGAGCGCCCACCCCGAGTGGCGGGACACCGCGCTCGTCACCCTGGGCTCCCCGCTCGCCATCCCCAACATCGTCTTCGACCGCCTGATCCCCGCACCGGCGGACGGCCGGGCCCGGTGGCCCGGCAGCGTCACCCACTGGACGAACATCGCCGATCGTGGCGACGTCGTCGCCCTGATCAAGACGCTGGCGCCCCACTTCGGGCCGCCGGACGTGAGGGACGTCCTCGTCCACAACGGTGCGAAGGCGCACGACGTCCGGCCGTACCTCACGGCGCGGGAGACCGGAGGGGCTATCGCCGCTGGCCTTCGCCATGGCATCTGACGCGGGCACGGGTGTCCCCGGCTCGTTGCGGGATGTGTCCTCCCGGCGACCCCTGGAGTACTGTTGAGGTCATGAGTGCATCGCTCGCAGACCTGCCGTTCACCGAGTTCATCCAGCGGCCCACGGCCGCCACCGGGCAGCTGGCCTCGGTCCGGGCGCTGCGGCTCCGCCGTCGCGATGCCGAGGACCTGGTGGTCATGCCGGCGGAGCGGGCGGAGCGAGAGAGCGAGGTCGTCGACTTCACGGCCCGGCTGCTCGTGTCTCTCCTCCACCACGAGGGCGGCGCGGCCCTGGTGCGCTCCGTCCTGCCGGAAGTCCTGCCGTGGGTGCGTTTCCTGCCACCCGATGACGTCGGCATACTCGCCAGCGAGCTCACCGAGACGGCAGCCGCGTCCGCGTCTCTGGGGAACACCGCGCCTGTCGCCCAGCTCCTGATCGAATGGCGGCACACGGCAGAGGTCCATGCCGACCCTGAGCTACGCGAGCGACTGGCTCACCCGAGCGGCGACGACTACGGTCCGGCTCTGCCCCCGGAGGCCAGCGAGTGACGCCCAAGCGCGGAGAGCGTGCGGCCCCACCTCCGCTGCCGAACGAGTACGACATCCGTTTCGACAACAGCGAGAGCGCCAAGGGCTGGGAGGAACTCAGCCGTTCGGTTCCCGAGAACCTGCGCAAGGCATTCGACGCCATCCGCCTCCAGCCACGCCCCAGTCCGGCCACGTCCCGCCATCACCGACTCCGAGGGAGCTACGGTCGGGTCCTCAGGCGAGGCTCGGCAGTGGAGCAGTGGCAGTACGAAGTCACCGCCGGTGGACGGATCTGGTACGTGATCGACGACGCCACTCGCACTGTCTGGATCACCTACGCCAGCCCTCGGCACCCTCGAGCCACTGACGTGTGAGCCATCTCGAGGGGGGAGACCACCGCAGCCAGCCCGCCCGATGGCGACCAGCTTGGGCCCGGGGGCGAGGTCACCGAGGTGAACTCGCCCCTGGCACGTGGCCCCACGACGTTCGCGGGCGCGACCGTCGGTCAGGGGTTGCCACGGGAGCGGCGTTGTGCGAGCAGCCGGGGGCCGAGGTCGCTGACCTGGTCGAGGTGCCGGAGCTTGTCGGGGTTGACGATGGAGTGGATGCTCTGGATCCGGCCATCGTCGGCGATGCCGAGTCCCGTGACCTCGACGAGTCGGCCCTCCGCGTCGTACGCCATCGCGCCGGGCTGGCCGTTGACCTCGGTGAGGCGGATGCGGATGCCGAGGCGTGCGAATGCGGCGATTTTGGCCAGCACGGTGCGTGTCACGTGCTCCCGGCCGTTGACCGGTTGGCGCCGTGCCGGGACGTTGCCGCCGCCGTCGACGTGCAGCGCCACGTCCTGGGCCAGCAGCTCTTCGAGCGCGCTCATGTCGCCTTGTTCGGAGGCGCTGAAGAAGCGCTGGGCCAGCTCCTCGCGTTGTCGCCGCGTGGCGTGGTAGCGGTGCCGATGCCGGTGCTTCTGGACATGGCTGCGGGCTCGGGCCACCAGGTGCCGCGTGCTGTCCACGTCGGTGCCGATGACCTCGGCGACCTCCGCATACGGATAGTCGAACACCTCGCGCAGCAGGAAGGCGGCCCGCTGGTGCGGTGTCAGGCTCTCCAGCAGCACCAGGAACGCCAGCGACAGCGAGTCGGCCCGCTCGGCGAGCTCGGCCGGCGTCGGGCCGGTGACCAGCGGTTCCGGCAGCCACTCACCGACGTAACTCTCCCGCCGCACCCGGGCCGAGCGGAGCTGGTCGATGGCCAGCCGGGTGACGAGGGTGGCGATGTACGCCCGTGGCGAGGCGATCGGCTCGTCGTCCTTCCGCAGGGTCTGGTGCAGCCGCAGGAACGCCTCCTGCACCACGTCCTCGGCTTCGCTGACGCTTCCGAGCATCTGGTAGGCGATGGCGAACGCCCGCGGGCGCAGCTCGCCGTACAGATCAGAGGTGGAAGAGGTGGAAGAAGTGGACATGCGAGTCAGCTCAATCCGTCGATGAAACCCATGCGCCAGCTCGGGTAGCGTGGCGTCCAGCCCAGTTCGCGCTTGGCCTTCTCGGAGGAGATACCGGGAGCCCGCGTCATCATGTCCACCGTGCCCTTGCCGCCCAGCAGGCCGGCGATCCAGGCCGGCACGCGGCGCGGCGGCTTGGCGCCGAGCGCCCGGGCCAGCTCCGGCAGCCAGACGTGCACCGCTGCCGGGTCGTCGTCGGCGGCGTGGTAGATCCCGGGCTTGCCGCGTTCGATCGCCGCGACCGTGAGCGACGCCGCATCGGTGATGTGCACCATCGACCACACCCCGGCGCCGCTGCCGACGATCGGGAACCTGCGCTTGCGGATCATCTGGGTCATGACGGCGCCCGGCGCGGCCTCGATACCGGTCCCCGGTCCGTAGAAGCCGCCGTAGCGAATAGCGATGCCCTCGGCCCAGGTCATGCCGGTCATCGCGTCCTCCACATGGCGCAACGCGGCCACCGTCCCCGCCATGTCGGCGGGTGGGTTCGGCTCGAGCCGGCCGTCCTCGCCGACGACCGGCCCGCTGGAGCGGTCCATCCACAGCGCGTTGCTCTGCGCCACGAACTTGCGGACGCCGACGGCGCGGCCGGCGGCCAGCAGGTGGTCGGTGCCCTCGGTTCGCAGCCGGTTGGTGGCGGCCACCATACGCTTCATGCTGCGCATCTTCATCGGCCCGCCGATCGCGGTGAGCTGGTGGACGATCACCTCAGGCTCGGCCTTGGCCACCGCGTCGGCCACCGAGTCCGGGTCGAGCGCGTCGACGACCACCGGCTCGGCGCCGAGCGCGCGCAGCGCGCCGGTCTTGGCCGCCGAGCGGGTCGTGCCGACGACCTCGTGGCCGCGTGCCACGAGTTGGGTGGTGAGGTGGCCGCCGATCGCGCCGGATGCTCCGGCAAGGAAGATCTTCATGACGTCTCCGTTCGTCGTGCTCACAGACAAAGACGAGACGCCCCGGCCCTCCATGATCGGCTGTGGTCCAGTTCACAGAGCGGAGCGAAGCCTCCGTGGCGCGCCGGCCGCCCTGGTCGGACGTGAATAGTTTAGGGCCATATTAATGATGCATCGAGCGGCTCGCCGCTGAGTATATCCGGACATCGGTGAAAGCGTATTCGATACTTCGGGCAGATGTCGATCGCGGCGTTTTTCTCCATTTTCTCGCGGAAATTCAGTTACACGTTCTGTCGGCTTGGCAGGACGCTTCCACGAGAAATGTGAGGAGTCGCAAGATGTTCAAGCGGCTGAGAACGCTCGCCACCCCGGTGCTGCTCGCCGGGCTGCTCGCCGTCCCCCTGGCCGACACCGCGCAAGCGCAGCCTGGTGCTGGTGCTCCTGCCAGCGTGACGTTGTGCAGCGAGCCTTACCTCCTGGGCTACTTCTGGGGCTCGTGCGTGCAAGTCCAGGCACCCTCGCAGCCGGGCACTAAGAAGGTCGCATCATTCACCGCGCAGTCGGCGAAGAACCCCACCAGGTACAAAGTCAGGTTGTACACAAACAGCAATTGTGAGGGCCCTAACCCGGTGGCCCTTGCCTCGGGGGCAGAGAAGCGGTCTTTCCCCAAGAAGACGGTGACGTGCGTCAAGTTTAGTTTGTCCTGAGCGGCAGGGGCAGCGGGATGGCCACTGGCGTCCCGCTGCCCTGACATGCCGCCCTCCAGGTCACCGCACCGGCCCCTGCATCCACGCCCGCCACGGGCGGGTGATGATCTCGCGGTACGTGTGGTGGGAAGGGTGGCGCGCCGCGTGCTGGAAGGTCCACTGACTCGCCGAGTCGAACTCGGCCGACGACGGGGACGTGCACAGGCAGACCGCGCACTGCATCACGAACGTCACCGGCTCCGCGTCCGGCTCGCGGTCCGGCTCCAGGACCCACCGCATGAAGCGGAGCACGCTGCGCACGGTCACCGCAGCCCCTCCTTGATCAGGCGGTTGCGCACGCTCAGCTCGTTCGCCTCGCGCACGGCCGCCCGCAGGTCGCGCGGCGGCGGTACCCGGCGTACGACCTCCAGCAAACGCCGGGCGGTGGGCGGACAGCACGAGCCGAGGTCGATGGCGTCGGGGTCGGCGTCGGCGTCGGCCGCGGAGATGTTCAGCTCGACGCCGTGCCGGGAGAGCGCCGTGCGCAGCTCGGCGCTCAGCCGCTGGGTCTCGGATGTTACTGCCATCAGCCGTAATCACCTTCTGAGGTCATTTCCTTGCGTTAGGTGAGCGAGCATCTCTGAACGCGCCTACGCTGCGCCAGTGGTGAACGCATTACCGCCCCGGCGGTAGAGGAGGGAAGTGAGCCCATGGCCAAGGAACTTGATCCCCGGGACACAATGGCCGCGCTGTACGGCACGCGACTGCGCAAGCGTCGTCTCGAGGAGGGCTGGACCCAGCGCTTCCTCGGCGCGAAGGTGAACGTCGTCGCCGCCCGCATCAACCAGCTGGAGCGGGCGACGGGCGCCAAGCCGACGGTGGAGCTGTCCTGCGCGCTGGACCAGGTGCTGAACCTGGACAACCTGCTGACGGACCTCACGCCGCATGTGCGGCGTGAGGCGTACCCCAACTTCGTGCAGGCGTACATGGGCAGGGAGTCGAAGGCCCGGGTGATCCGGGCGTATCAAACGCAGTTGGTCCATGGTCTGCTCCAGACCGAGGACTACGCCAGGTCGCTGCTGCGTCTGGGCGTCACCCTCAGGGACGAGGAACACCTGGAAGAACGGCTCGCCGCCCGCATGGAACGCCAGCCCCGGCTCGAGGACCCCGAGTTGAAGGCGTTCGAGATGGTGCTGGACGAGGCAGCTCTCGTTCGATCCGTGGCGAAGCCCAGCGTCATGCGTGAGCAGTTCTCGCGGCTACTTGAGGCTGCGGAGAGCCCGAAGATCACAATTCAGGTGCTGCCGTTCGCCTCCGGCGGGCACCCGTCCATGGAGTGCTCGCTGATGATGCTTGACATGCCGGACGGCACGGAGGCGGCCTACCAGGAGGGGGACGGATTCGGGCGTCTCACCGAGGAGACGGACGAGGTGAGGGCGTACGCGAGGGCATACGATCAGATCCGGGCGCAGGCGCTGCCGGAGCACCTGTCGCTCGACCTGATTCGTTCCGTCGTGGAAGGCCGTTACGGTGCAGCACATCTCCCGAGCCAGGCTCGCCGCCGCCAGTTGGCGGCGAAGCACCTACAGCAGCACGGAGGGCGGCGCCTGCCTCGAAGTGGCCGACGGCTTCCCCGGCGTCGTCCCCGTCAGGGACTCTAAGCGGCCGGACGGCCCGCACCTCACCGTCCCCGCCGCCGCCTGGGCGGCGTTCCTCGGCGACATCAAGGCCGTCCGCTGAGCGTCGCTGCCCAGGGCGGTGATGGGACACATGCCGCGAACACTGATCGGAGCGGCGGCCGGTCAGGAGGCGTACGGCCACATCAGCAGTGCCGTCGCGAGGGCGAAGAGCGCGGCGAGGGCGGTGACGGCGTAGCAGACGACGATGATGGTGGTCGGGACCTTGGTCCAGCCCATGCGTTCGGTGGCGACCGGGTTGACGTAGCCGCGTGGGTCGACGGAGACCTCGAAGCGCGCGCCCCTGGCTACGGCCTCGGTGGGGCCGCGCTCCACCCAGCCCAGGTCCTCGCCGGTGGCGTCGTCGACGACGCGGTACTTGGTCCCCCTCCGCCACTCATCCGTCCCATCCGTCCACTGCGCGGACTCGGTCTCGGTGACGACGGCCGTGGTCCGCTCGCCCTCGTAGTGGTGGTAGAGCTGCGGCCCGGCCACGCCCGCTGTGATGGCGGCGACGATGAACGCGAGGACGCCGATGCCGATGAGGGTCCGGAGCGCGGCCCCGATCGGATCCGCGTCGCCGCCGGTGGCGTTCACCCTGCGCATGTACGGCTCCACTAGGCGCGTGGTGAAGAACAGGATGACGAAGAGCAGCACGCCGCCGGCCATCCACCATCCCCACGCACCCACGAACACGCCGCCGAGCACGACTAGCGCCACCGGCCAGCACAGCAGAAGCGCGGTCACGCCCACGCACAGCAGCGAGTAGAGGAAGAGGGTCCGCACCCCACCGTCCTACCCAACGCCGACCGGGAAGGGTCCCCGGCCCCGGTCCCGGTCGCCGGTCACCACAGAAGGAGCGCCGCCGCGACGATGCCGAGCGCGGCGAGGGCGACGGCGGCCAGGCAGCAGACGAGGACGGCGGTCGGGACGGTGGTCCAGCCGAGGCGTTCGGCGGCGATGGGCCCGAGCCAGCCCCGGGGGTCGACGGTGACGGCGATGCGGTCGCCTTCGGCCGCGCGCTCCATGGGGCCGCGCATCAGCCAGCCGAGGTCCTCCTCGGTGGCGTGGGAGGCGACGCGGTAGCGGGTCCCCACCCGCTCGCCGTCCTCGGAGAGGGCGGGCTCGGTCTCGACGATGAGGGCCTCGGTCCGCTCGCCGAAGCGCGCGTGATAGAGCTGCGGGCCGGCCAGGGCCGTCGTGATGCCCGCCGCGACCAGCGTGAGGGCGGCGGTGCCGAGGAAGACGCGCAGTGCGGTGAAGATCGGGCCGGAGCCGGAGTCCAGTCCCTCCGTCGCGTGCATGTACGGGACCACCAGGGCCCCGGCGGCCAGCAGGAGCAGCGTGAGCAGGATGCCGGTGCCGGACCAGGACCCGGCCGTCTGGAGCGCCCAGCCGCCGATCACCACGTACGCCACCAGCCAGCTCGCCAGCAGCGCGCACGCGCCCACGCACAGCAGCGAGAACAGCCACAGCTTCCGCATCCTCATCCCCCTCGCACACCATCTTCGGCGATAGGCCGCGGACTCGGCGGCGACGGCCGCTGGTGGCGCGCGGGGGCGCGGGGCGGCGCGGGGCGGACATCTCGCGCCCCTGGCTTGGGAGAGTCTTCGGACCGGGGATCGCGGATGTTCGTCCCGGCGTCACCCACCCGCCCGGTAGGCCAACGCCCTTGCCACCAGAGTTCATTGGGGCATGCCTTATCCGCTGATCTTGGCGGTCCTACGCTCACCGTGGTCCTCATCGAACCACCCCAAAGGAGGAGTTATGGACCGTCGGAACTTCCTGCGCGGTGCCGTCGTCGGCAGCGGCGCGGTAGCTCTCGGTTTCACCATGACGCCCGAGTCGATCGCCTACCCCGCCCAGACCGGCCCCAGCCCGTACGGACCCCTCCAGGCCGCCGACGCCAACGGCATCATGCTGCCCTCCGGCTTCACCAGCAGAGTCATAGCGCGCTCCACCCAGACCGTCTCCGGCACCGGCCACGTCTGGCACAGCGCGCCCGACGGCGGGGCCTGCTTCGCCGACGGCACGGGATGGATCTACGTCTCCAACGCCGAGATGGGCAGCGGAGCGGGCGGCGTCAGCGCGCTGAAGTTCAACAGCAGCGGCACGATCACCAACGCCTACACCATCCTCTCCGGCACCACCCGCAACTGCGCGGGCGGCGCCACCCCGTGGAACACCTGGCTGTCATGCGAGGAGACCACGGGCGGCTTCGTCTACGAGACCGACCCCTTCGGCAACAACGCCGCCGTGCGGCGCGGCGCGATGGGGCGTTTCAAGCACGAGGCCGCCGCCTGCGACCCCGACCGCAAGGTCATCTACCTCACCGAGGACGAGGGCGACGGCGCCTTCTACCGCTTCGTGCCCACGACGTGGGGCAACCTCGGCTCCGGCACGCTCCAGGTGCTGACCGAGTCCGGCGGCACTCTCGCCTGGGTCACCGTGCCCGACCCGGACGGCAGCCCCACCGCCACCCGCAACCAGGTGGCGAACACCAAGCGATTCAACGGCGGCGAGGGCTGCTACTACCGTGGCGGCACCTGCTTCTTCACCACCAAGGGCGACAACCGCGTCTGGGCGTACGACGCGGCCGCCAACACCCTCGTCATCGCCTACGACGACAGCCTCACCCAGAACCCGCCGCTGACGGGCGTCGACAACATCACTGGCGACGTCTCCCACGGCGACCTCTACGTCGCCGAGGACGGCGGCAACATGGAGATCTGCATCATCACGCCCGACGACATCGTCGCACCCTTCCTGCGGATCACCGGCCAGAGCTCCTCGGAGATCTGCGGGCCGGCGTTCAACCCGGCCGGGAACCGGCTGTACTTCTCCTCGCAGCGCGGCACGAGCGGGAGCAGCAGCGGCGGCATCACCTACGAGGTGACGGGGCCGTTCCGGGCGTAGGCACCAGGCGACGGCGGCGGCCTCAGGCCGCCGTCGTCAGCGCGCGCCGGCGCACCGCGTGGGCGCGCGCCGTGGCGTAGAGGGTGATCGCCGCCGTCGCGGCGAGCGCGACCAGGGCGAAGACGACCAGGCCGCCCCAGGCCGCGTGGCGGAAGATCACCGACCCGGCCGTGCCGCCCAGGCTGGCGCCCAGGTAGTACGCCACCTGGTACAGCGCCGAGGCCTGCGCCCGCCCGTGGCTGGCCGCCCGGCTCACCGAGCCGGAGGCCACCGCGTGGCCGAAGAAGAAGCCGCCGGTGATCAGGACCAGGGCGGCCAGCACCACCGCGAGGTTGTCCACCAGGCTCAGCAGCAGCCCGGCCACCACCGTCACGATCGCCGCGTACAGCGCGCCGCGCCGGCCCAGCCGGTCCACCATCGGGCCGGTCACCGAGGACGAGCCGGTGCCCACCAGGTAGATCACGAAGACCGAGCCGACCAGCCCGGCCGACAGCCCGAAGGGCTCCTCGACCAGCCGGAAGCCGATGACCGTGTAGACCGCGCTGAACGCCGCCATCAGCAGCAGCCCGATCAGGTACAGCCGCAGCAGCAGCGGCTGCCCGAGGTGGGAGCCGACGACGCGCAGCGCGACGCGCGGCCGGATCGAGGCGGGGGCGAAGTGCCGGGGGGCGGGCAGCAGCAGCCGGTAGGCGAACGCCGCGGCCAGCGCCATCGCCGCCAGCGCGCCGAGCGCCGCGCGCCAGCCGAAGCCCTCGGCGACCCAGCCGGTCAGCACCCGGCCGGACATGCCGCCCACGCTGTTGCCCGCGATGAACAGCCCCACCGCGCCGACCGTCGCCCGCTTGGGCAGCTCCTCGGACAGGTACGCCACGGCCGAGGCCGGGATGCCGGCGATGGCCGCGCCCTGGAGGCCGCGCAGCGCGATCAGCGTGCCCAGGTTGGGCGCGAGGGGCATCAGCAGCGCCAGCGCCACGGCGACGCCGACCGAGGCAGTCATCACCTCGCGGCGGCCGAAGCGCTCCGAGAGCGTGCTCAGCGGCAGCACCGCCGCCGCCAGGCCCAGGGTGGCCGCCGACACGGTCCAGCTCGCGATGTCCGCGTGGACGCCGTAGGCGGCGGCGATGTCGGGCAGCAGCGCCTGGGTGGAGAAGAGCATCGCGAAGGTCGCCACGCCGATGGCGAACAGCGCGAGGTTGATGCGCCGGTGGGCATGAGAGGCAGAGGCCCTCGCTGCGGCAACGGCGGGAGCCTCAATAGTTGCTGAGGACATGCATCTAACCTAGGGCGCCGCGTTTCATGCGTCCAATGCATGATGATGGAAAAAACGATGCTCTGACGCATAAGCAGAGGTGAGGTGCGCCATGTCATCCCCGCGCAACGGAAAAGACATCCGTGTAACAACGGTCACAGCGGATAAGTCAGGCAAAGCCGATCTCTTCGACCTCTCCGACCTCTCCGGCGAGTCGTGGGCGGCGCTGCTCACGCCCCGCCTCGCGCAGTTCGCGGGCGTGGCGCGCCACGAGCACATCACCGCCGCCGCCCGCGAGCTGGGCGTGCCGCAGTCCACCCTCAGTCGCGCCATGGCCCGCCTCGAGGCCGACCTCGGCGTCTCCCTCCTCGCCCGCCACGGCCGCACCGTCTCCCTCACCCCCGCCGGCCGCGCCTTCGCCCGCTCCGTGGAACGCGCGCTCGCCGAGGTCGCGCGCGCAGCCGAGTCCGTGCGGGCGGACGCCGACCCGGCCGTCGGCAAGGTGGCGTTCGGCTTCCTCCACACCATGGGCCCGGAGACCGTGCCGGAGCTGATCCGCGAGTTCCGCACCGACCACCCCCGGGTCCGCTTCGCCCTCGTCCAGAGCTACGGCGAGGACATGATCGAACGCATGCGGGCGGGCGAGCTGGACCTGTGCCTGACCTCGCCCATCCCCGACGACCCCGACCTCGTGACGCGCCGCCTCGGCGAGCAGCGGCTGTTCCTCGCCGTGCCCGAGGGCCACCGGCTCGCCGGGCGCCGCCGCGTGCGGCTGGCCGAGGCGGCCGAGGAGCCGTTCGTCACCCTCGAGGCCGCCTACGGCCTGCGCCGCCTGACCGACTCGCTGTGCGAACAGGCCGGCTTCAGGCCCAGGATCGCCTTCGAGGGCGAGGAGCCGGAGACGCTGCGCGGCCTGGTCGCGGCCGGCCTGGGCGTGGCGTTGCTGCCGCCGCCGACCGTGCCCCGGCCCGGCGTTCACGACCTGACCGTCATCGCGCCGCCGCGCGCGGTCCGCGAGATCGGGGTGGCCTGGATGGCGGGCCACCCCGACTCCCGGCCGGTCGCGGACTTCAAGCGGTTTCTGCTGGGCGAGCAGGGGCGGGCGCGGGTGGTGGCCCGTCCGTAGGGCAGGCGGGGTGCCGGCAGCCACGCCGCCGCAGGCGATGTCTACGCGCGTAGGAGATAGGGTGTCGGCGTGAGCTCCCAGTCCTCTGCCCCCACCTCCCCCGAGGCGCCCCCGCCGCCGACGGAGGAGCAGATCCGCCGCGCCCCCAAGGCGCTGCTCCACGACCACCTCGACGGCGGGCTGCGCCCGGCCACCGTCGTCGACCTCGCCCGTGAACAGGGCTACGCCGCGCTGCCGGAGACCGATCCCACCCGGCTCGGCGCCTGGTTCCGCGAGGCGGCCGACTCCGGCTCGCTGGAGCGGTACCTGGAGACCTTCACCCACACCGTCGGCGTCATGCAGACCGCCGAGGCCCTGACCCGGGTCGCGGCCGAGTGCGTCGAGGACCTGGCCGAGGACGGCGTCGTCTACGCCGAGGTGCGGTACGCCCCCGAGCAGCACCTGGCGGGCGGCCTGACGCTCGAGCAGGTCGTCGAGGCGGTCAACGAGGGCTTCCGGCAGGGCGAGCGGCGCGCCGCCGGGGCCGGGCGGCGCATCCGCGTGGGCGCGCTGCTGACGGCGATGCGGCACGCCGCCCGCGCCCTGGAGATCGCCGAGCTCGCCAACCGCTACCGCGACCTCGGCGTCGTCGGCTTCGACATCGCCGGCGCCGAGGCGGGCCACCCGCCCACCCGGCACCTGGACGCCTTCGAGTTCCTCAAGCGGGAGAACAACCACTTCACCATCCACGCGGGGGAGGCGTTCGGACTGCCCTCGATCTGGCAGGCGTTGCAGTGGTGCGGGGCCGACCGCCTCGGCCACGGGGTGCGCATCATCGACGACATGGACGTCGCCGGGGACGGCACCGTCAAGCTCGGGCGCCTGGCGGCGTACGTCCGCGACAAGCGCGTGCCGCTGGAGCTGTGCCCGACCTCCAACATCCAGACGGGAGCCGCCGGTTCGTATGCCGAGCACCCCATCGGGCTGCTGCGGCGGCTGCGCTTCCGCGCCACGGTGAACACGGACAACCGGCTGATGAGCGGCACCAGCATGAGCGCGGAGTTCGGGCACCTGGTGGAGACCTTCGGGTACACCCTCGACGACATGCAGTGGTTCACGGTCAACGCCATGAAGTCGGCGTTCATCCCCTTCGACGAGCGGCTGGCGATGATCAACGACGTGATCAAGCCCGGGTACGCGGAGCTGCGGGCGGAATGGCTCTTCCGCTGATTTCCCGGCGGGCGTCAATGTAATGAGGGCCGAGTTCATTCCTTGAGATGAACGTCGCGCGGTGGGGAATGACGCCGGTCGGCACGGAAAGGATGGTTCGAGGTGCGGGCCGGCGCCGCCTCGTCGGCCCGCCCGCCCTTCTTGACCTGCGTCGATGTGCCTTCGGGGGAGAGCGTTGCGCGCCGGGCGCTATGCGCGGGGCCAGGCGGGTTACGGACGGCGGCACGCATTTCGATTCATTGCGGTGCCGCCGGGCCCTGGCTACCGTCACGTCTCGCCGCTCGAAAAACCTTCAGTACCCCACCCAAGGACGTAGTTGTGATGAAGCAGGCAACCGTGAAGACTCTGGGCGCGGCCGCACTGGGCGCCGCCATCGCCGCCACCGGCGCGGGTTCCGCCTCCGCCGTGGGCCTCGACGGTGTCCAGGACACCGCCGGCAACCTGGTGCGCACCCTGCCCGTGGAGGAGACCGCGGACGATCTGCCGGGGGAGAGCGGTGAGATCGTCAAGACGGGCACGGAGGTCCTCACCGGCGAGAACGCCGAGCTTCCGCTGGCCTCCGACGCCCTGTCCCACACCACGCAGGGCGAGTCCAGCACCAGCAGCAGCACCGACCCCAACCAGCTGCTCGGCGGCCTGCCGGTTGGTGAGCTGACGGGCGGCGGTCTTCCCCTCCCGCTCTGAGGCTCCGAGCGCCCGCTCAACCGCTCAACGCGACAGGGCCGCGCCCCGCATCCCGTGGGGCGCGGCCCTGTCGCGCGAGGCCACGGTCCCGCCGCCCAGCCCGCCGCCGGCGCCTCCGCCGTGGTTGCCGCCCTGGCCGCCGTTGGCGCCGTTGCGCCCGCTGTGCTTCCGGTGGGCCCGCGCGGGCGCGGCGGCGTCACGGGAGCCGAGGGCGGCCGTGGGCGAGCTGCGGTCGTTCAGGGTCAGGGCGCGCAGCCCGCCGTAGGCGATCAGGTGCGTCAGCGCGATCCCGACGGTGTTGAGGATGATCGTGTCCACGTCGGCGACCCGGCTGGGCACCAGGGACTGAATCCACTCGATGAGCAGCGCGATCATGCCGCCCGCGGAGACGGTGCGGCCGAGCGAGACGAAGCGGCTGCCGCCCAGCCGCCTGCCGAGCAGCGGCAGCAGCACCCCGAGCGGGGCCAGCCGCAGCAGGCCGCTGCCGATGGTGCGCAGCGCCGCCTCGGGGCCCTGCCGGATGTCGGAGCTGATCGTGTCGAAGGGCTCCAGGTTGGCGGGGGAGACCCACAGCACCGACAGCGGACGCAGCGACTGCCAGGCGACGAACGCCAGGTACGCCGCGAGCAGCAGGAGGGCGGCCACCCGGACTCGGGGATGGACGCGCACGTCGTGGCCGGGGCCGCCGCGCTCCCGGTGCGCCGGCCTGGAGGGCTCGGCCGAGCCCGCGGGATGTTGCCGCACGGATTCCAGGACGCATGCGCCGCGGGGGCGGTTCCGTCGCCCGGCCGCGGGTGATGAGGCTCACCCTCACCCCGTGGGGTCCTGCCCCGCCTCGCCGGATCCGTCTGACTGTTCCTGCGTCTGTTCCTGCGTCTGTTCCTGCGTCTGCTCCTCCTCGCCGTGCGGCAGGGGCGGCAGGTCGTGCTGAGTGCCCTCGCCGGGGACGGCGCCGGCCACCGCGGTGCAGGGGATCTCCTTCGGGGTCTCGCTCGACGAGCCGGGCGGGCCGCTGAGCACGGCCGACTGGCCGTTGCCCAGAGGCTCGCTGTGGGCGAAGGTGCAGACGATCTGGAAGAGCGCGTTCAGCGGGAGATCGCCCGGGCCCCTGCTGAGCTGGAGGACGGGCATGGCGCCGGGGCCGGTGCCGTAGGTCTCCCCGGGCGGGCTCGAGACGTTCAGGTCCGAGGGCACTTCGGTGCGGAACCCCGCCTCCTCCTCCTCGTTGGCCGGGTCGCTCTGCAACTCCGCCAGCAGCGCCCCGGCGATCCGGCCGGGGCCGCCGCCGGGCTCGACGGCCCGGGGCACGGGCGCCACCTGCGAGCCGCAGAGCAGGAAGACCTCGGCGCCGCCCCCGTCCTCGGCCGGCGCGTCGCAGGTGGCGCGCGTCGGCGCGGGGCCGCCGTCGACCGGCACGTCGGTGGTCCTTATGCCGCAGCCGGCGACGGACGCCGTCAGCAGCAGCGCGGCCGGGATCGCGGCCGGCAGGGCGTAGCCGCGCCCCGCTCGCGGCCTGGGCACGTTCACGAGACGCCCTCCTCCGCCGCGGCCTCGCTGCCGTTCCGTTCGCCCTCGCGGTTGTCGCCGTCGTCGCGCTCCGGCTCGTCGCCGGGCGGCCGGGCCTCGCGCGGCAGCCGCAGGGTGAAGACGGCGCCGCCGCCGGCGGCGTTGCGCGCGCTGATGTCGCCGCCGTGCAGGTGGGCGTTCTCCAGCGCGATCGACAGGCCCAGGCCGCTGCCGTCGGAGCGCGGCCGCGAGGCGCTCGCCTTGTAGAACCGGTCGAAGACGTGCGGCAGCACGTGCTCCGGGATGCCGGGCCCCCGGTCGGCGACCTCGATCACCACCTCCTGCCGGTCCTCGTGGTCCTCCTCCCGCACCGAGACTCGCACCGGCGAGCCGCCGTGCTTGAGGGCGTTGCCGATCAGGTTGGCCAGGATCACGTCGAGGCGCCGGGGGTCGACCCGGGCGATGATGCCGCGCTCGGCGTGGAGTTGGACCGCGTCCAGCCACGCCCGGTCGTCGATGCAGTGGGTGACCTGGTCGGCGATGTCCACGTCGTCCAGCACCATCTTCGCCGTCCCGGCGTCGAAGCGGGTGACCTCCATCAGGTTCTCGACCAGGACGTTCAGCCGCCGCGTCTCGCTGACCACGAGCTGCACGGCGGGCGCGACCATCGGGTCGAGGCTGTCGACCTCGTCCTCCAGCACCTCGGTTACGGCGGTGATGGCGGTCATGGGCGTACGCAGCTCGTGCGACATGTCCGCCACGAAGCGGCGGGACGCCTCCTCGCGCTCGCTCAGCTCCTCCACGCGGCGTTCCAGGGACTCGGCGGCGCTGTTGAAGGAGCGCGTCAGCTCGGCGAGTTCGTCGGCGCCGCGCACCTGGAGGCGGGTGTCGAGCTTGCCCTCGCCCAGCCGGCGCGCGGCGTCGCTCAGCCGCTGCACGGGGCGCAGCACGGTGGTGGCGGCGGCCTGGGCCAGCAGCACCGAGCCGATCACGGCCAGGGCGGTGGCGATGCCGAGGGACCAGGCCAGCGAGTTGAGGTCGTCGCGCTCGGCGGTGAGGGGGGCGAGCATGTAACCGGTGGGGCCGTCGCCGAGCACCTGGGATCCGGCGACGAGGTAGGGGTCGCCGCGGATCTCCTTCCGCAGCCAGTAGAGGTGGTACGGCGTGCCGTTGCCGTCGTCGCGCCGGTCGTGGACCGCCTCGGTCAGGGAGCGCGGCACCATGCCGAGGCGGAAGATCATCGGGTTGGACTCGGCGGTGCAGCCGTCGGCGGCCTCGCCGTGGAGGCCGGGCGAGCCGGTGAGCTCCTCGTCGACGAGCACCACCTGGTAGTTCTGGGTGGTGTCGGTCATGACGGAGGCCATCTCGCGCAGGTCGTCGCAGGTGGGCTGGTCCGGCAGCGCTCCGGCGTTGTCGCCCAGCTCCTTGCGGAAGTCGTCGAGCGCGGCGTTCTGCGCCCGGGTGAGCACGGCGTCCCGGTTGAGCCAGTAGGCTATGCCGGCCACGGAGACGGCGGCGACCAGCGCCACCAGCGCGAAGACGGTGACCAGGCGCAGGCGCAGGCTGGTGAGCCGCAGTGCGCCGCGCAGCCGGCCGCTTAGTGCCCCGCCGCTCACTTGCCGTCACGCCCCCGCGTACGCCGCGTACGCCGACCCCGGCAACGCCTCACGAGGGCGCGTCCAGCCGGTACCCCACGCCTCGCACGGTGCGGATGAGCTTGGGGGAGGAGGGGACGTCCTCCACCTTGGCGCGGAGCCGCTGGACGCAGGCGTCCACGAGGCGGGAGTCGCCGAGGTAGTCGTGCTCCCACACCAGGCGGAGCAGCTGCTGCCGGGACAGGGCCTGGCCGGGGCGGCGGCTGAGCTCCAGCAGCAGCCGCAGCTCGGTCGGGGTGAGCTGGAGGTCTGTGCCGTTCTTCGTCACGGTCATGGCGGCGCGGTCGATGACGATCGAGCCGAAGGTGGCGGAGTCGTTGGCGTCCCGCTCGCCACGCCGCATCACCGCGCGGATGCGGGCGTCGAGCACGCGGCCCTGCACCGGCTTGACGACGTAGTCGTCGGCGCCCGACTCCAGGCCCACGACCACGTCGATGTCGTCGCTGCGCGCGGTGAGCAGGATGATCGGCAGCTGGTCGGTGCGGCGGATGCGGCGGCAGACCTCGAAGCCGTCGATGCCGGGCAGCATCACGTCCAGCACGATCAGGTCCGGGCGTTGCTCGCGCAGCAACTTCAGGCCGTCCTCGCCCGACGCGGCGGCCACCACGCGGTGGCCCTGGCGCGTCAGGCTCATCTCCAGGGCGGTGCGTACCGCCTCGTCGTCCTCGATCAGCAACAGGAAAGCCACGCCGGACATTGTGACCCATGGAGCGTCCGGAATTCGACCGTCCTGTCGATCGGGCTCCCGGAAGGGTGGGGCGACCCCTGTGACAGCGCTGTGACAGTCGGCGGACTCGGCCATGAAACTGGCCGTGCACTGTATTGCCCACGGGATCACCCGAGAGCACGGACGGACTCCATGAGGGGGAGCGGGCATGAGCGTCGCACGGCACGGCACTACCGACACGGCAGCCGGTACCACGCGCGCACACGCCCCGGTGGTTCCCGTCCGGTGCGGGGAGAAGTCCGGTGTCGCGAACAGGCTTGGGGGTCGTCGCGGCATCGGACACCAGCGCCCCGCACACCTCACGGCCGTGGTCCCGGCGGGGGGACACCGGGGGAACGGGGGAACGGGGGGAAACGGGGGAAACACCGGGGGGAACGGCACGTACAGGGAGAACGGGGGAGCGCGGCGTCAGGGGGGCACGGAGGCGGAGTTCACCGCCTACGTGCAGGAACGCCGCGCCTCCCTGTACGCCACCGCCTACCACCTGACCGGTGACCGGCACGAGGCCGAGGACCTGCTGCAGAGCGCGCTGCTGTCCACCTACCGCGCCTGGGACCGGATAACGGACAAGGCGGCATTGGGCGGCTATCTGCGGCGAACCATGACGAACCTGCACATCAGCGCGTGGCGGCGGCGAAAGCTGAACGAATACCCCACCGAGGAGCTGCCCGAGGCGCCGGGAGAGCAGGACACGATGCGCGGCACCGAGCTGCGCACCGTGCTCTGGCAGGCGCTGGCGCGGCTCCCCGAGCAGCAGCGGACCATGCTGGTGCTGCGCTACTACGAGGGGCGCACCGATCCGGAGATCGCCGACACGCTCAACATCAGCGTCGGCACCGTGAAGAGCAGCATCTGGCGCACCCTGCGCCGGCTGCGCGAGGACCAGGCGCTCAGCCTCGGCCGCGACCAGGAGGAGTGTTTCGGCGAGTTGGTCGCCTGACGGGGGATTCGGGGGACACGGGGGATACGGGGGACGCGGGAAACCCGAGGGATGGGGACACGGGGAGACCGGGGGAAGCACGGGGGAGCGGGGGAAGGCGCGGGGTCCTGCCGATCGGGGGGTTCGGCGGGACCCCGCGCACCGCTGTCCAGGGCCTTCACCTCCCCGTCCTTCACGTCCCCATGGGGTGCCAGACCGTCTTCGTCTCCAGGAATGCCAGCAGCCGCCCGGTGCCCGGGTCGGCCGCCCAGTCCTCCTCGGCGTGCTGCCCGTTCAGCTCGGTCGCAGTCGGCCTGCGGACCCGCTTCAGCGTCTCGGCGGCGCTCGCCTCCAGCTCCGTGGCCAGCTCCGGGTCCGCGCCCGCGCCCGTCAGGTCCACGGCGTTCACGTCCTGGTGCGCGGCCAGCGGCCGGGCCAGCTCGGGCGTGCGGCCGGAGAGGATGTTGACCACGCCGGGCGGCACGTCGGAGGTGGCCAGCACCTCCGCGAGGGAGAGCGCGGGCAGCGGGTCCGCCTCGGCGGCCACGACCACGGCCGTGTTGCCGGTGACGATCACGGGGGCGAGGACGGACACCAGGCCGAGGAGCGGGGAGCGCTGCGGCGCGAGGACGGCGACGACGCCGGTCGGCTCGGGGGTGGAGAGGTTGAAGTACGGGCCCGCGACCGGGTTGGCCGCGCCCGCGATCTGCGCCACCTTGTCCGACCAGCCCGCGTACCACACCCACCGGTCGATGGCCGCGTCCACCTCCTCGCGCGGGAACTGCTCGCGCCGGTCCTGCATCATCTCCGCGACGCGGTAGAGGATCTGGCCCCTGTTGTACGCCGTCGCGCCCGACCAGCCGGGGAACGCCTTGCGCGCCGCCACGACGGCGTCGCGGGCGTCCTTGCGCGACGCCAGCGGGGCGTTGGCCAGCCAGTTGCCGTCGGCGTCCGTCACCTCGTACACTCGCCCGCTCTCGGATCGCGGGAACTTTCCCCCGACGAACAGCTTGTAGGTCTTCAGAACCCGGAGTCGTTCAGACATCGAGGTACGCCTCCAGACCGTGGCGGCCGCCCTCGCGGCCGTATCCCGACTCCTGGTAGCCGCCGAACGGCGAGGCCGGGTCGAACCTGTTGAAGGTGTTGGACCACACGACGCCCGCGCGCAGCCGGGACGCCATCCACAGCATCCGCGAGCCCTTCTCCGTCCAGATCCCGGCGGAGAGGCCGTAGGGCGTGTTGTTGGCCTTCGCGACCGCCTCCTCGGGCGTGCGGAAGGTGAGGACGGACAGCACGGGTCCGAAGATCTCCTCGCGGGCGATGCGGTGCGCCTGGCTGACGCCGGTGAAGAGCGTGGGCGCGAACCAGTACCCGGAGGAGGGCAGTTCGCAGGGCGGGGACCAGCGCTCGGCGCCCTCGGCCTCGCCGGCCGCCGCCAGCTCGCGGATGCGGGCGAGCTGGGCGGCGGAGTTGACCGCCCCGATGTCGGTGTTCTTGTCCAGTGGGTCGCCGAGCCGCAGCGTGGCCATGCGCTGCTTGAGGGCGTTCAGCAGCTCCTCGGCGACCGACTCCTGCACCAGCAGGCGGGATCCGGCGCAGCACACGTGGCCCTGGTTGAAGAAGATGCCGTTGACGATGCCCTCCACCGCCTGGTCGAGCGGGGCGTCGTCGAAGACGATGTTGGCCGCCTTGCCGCCGAGTTCGAGGGTCAGGCGCTTGCGGCTGCCGGCCACCGCGCGGGCGATCCGGCGGCCGACCTCGGTGGAGCCGGTGAACGCCACCTTGTCGATGCCGGGATGGTCCACCAGCGCGGCGCCGGTGGTGCCGTCGCCGGTGACGATGTTGACCACGCCGGGCGGCAGGTCCGCCTGGCGGCAGATGGCGGCGAAGCGCAGCGCGGTGAGCGGCGTGGTCTCGGCGGGCTTGAGGACCACCGTGTTGCCGCAGGCCAGGGCGGGGGCGATCTTCCAGGCCAGCATGAGGAGCGGGAAGTTCCACGGGATGACCTGGCCGGCCACGCCGAGGGGGCGGGGGTCGGGGCCGTGGCCGGCGTAGCGCAGCTTGTCGGCCCAGCCGGCGTAGTAGAAGAAGTGCGCGGCGACGAGGGGGATGTCGACGTCGCGCGACTCGCGGATCGGCTTGCCGTTGTCGAGCGACTCCAGGACGGCCAGCTCGCGGGAGCGCTCCTGGATCAGGCGGGCGATGCGGAAGAGGTACTTCGCGCGCTCGGCGCCGGGCAGGGCCGACCAGGCGGGGAACGCCCGGCGTGCGGCGGTCACGGCCGCGTCCACGTCGTCGGCGCTGGCGTGGGCGACCTCCGACAGGACCTCCTCGGATGCGGGGGAGACGGTCTTGAACACCCGGCCCTCGGCGGCCTCGCGGAAGCCGCCGCCGATGAACAGGCCGTGGGACGGGGCGATGTCGACGATCGCGAGGGACTCGGGCGCGGGGGCGTACTCGAAGGCGTTCTCCGGGGTGTTGTGGGCCATGGTCAGTCCACCGTCACGTAGTCGGGGCCGGCGTAGGCGCCGGTGCGCAGCTTGTGACGCTGCATCAGCAGGTCGTTCAGCAGGCTGGAGGCGCCGAACCGGAACCACTCGGGGGCGAGCCAGTCCGCGCCGGCCGTCTCGTTGACCAGCACCAGGTACCTGATGGCGTCCTTGCTGGTGCGGATGCCGCCGGCGGGCTTGACGCCGACCTGCCGGCCGGTGGCGGCGCGGAAGTCCCGCACGGCCTGGAGCATCAGGAGGGTGTTCGCGTGGGTGGCGTTGACCGCGACCTTGCCGGTGGAGGTCTTGATGAAGTCGGCGCCCGCGAGCATCGCCAGCCAGGAGGCGCGGCGGATGTTGTCGTAGGTGGCCAGCTCGCCGTTCTCCAGGATCACCTTCAGGTGGGCGCGGCCCGCGCAGGCCTGGCGGACGGCCGCGATCTCCTCGAAGACCGTCATGTAGCGGCCGGAGAGGAAGGCGCCCCGGTCGATGACCATGTCGACCTCGTCGGCGCCCGCCGCCACGGCCTCGGCGGTGTCGGCCAGCTTGACCGAGCGGGCGGCGCGGCCGGCGGGGAAGGCGGTGGCGACCGAGGCGACGCGGATGCCGGCGCCGCCGCTCGTGCCGGACGCGCCGGACGCGGCCAGGGCCGCCTTCGCCGTGGCGACCATGTCGGAGTAGACGCAGACGGCCGCGACGCGCGGGACGGCGGGGTCGGTCGGGTCGGGCCGGGCGGCCTTGGCGGCGAGGGCGCGCACCTTGCCGGGGGTGTCGGCGCCCTCCAGCGTGGTGAGGTCGATCATCGATATGGCCAGGTCGATGGCGTACGCCTTGGCCGAGGTCTTGATGGAGCGGGTGCCGAGCGCGGCGGCGCGCGCCTGGAGGCCCACCGCGTCGACCCCGGGCAGGCCGTGCAGGAAGCGGCGCAGTGCGGCGTCGGAGGCGGTCACGTCCGCGAGGTCCGTGGTGGTCACCAGGCCAGCATATCCGCGTCTCTACGCGCGTAGGAGACCGCGTGCGTGTGGGCTGGGCAACCGAATCGGGCGAGGTGGTGGTCAGGAGGGTGAGGGGGTGCCCCAGATGAAGGCAGAAGACGAAGAGCAATATCAGGAGTTCGTGCGCAGCAGGTGGCAGCGGCTGCTGAGAACGGCGTATCTGCTCACGGGTGACCGGCACCTCGCCGAGGACCTGACGCAGACCGCGCTGGCCAAGGCGTACCGCTTATGGCACCGGGTGCGCCGCAGCGACAACCCGGACGCCTACGTCCGGCGCATCCTGGTCAGCTGCGACAAGGACCGCTTCCGCAAGCGGCGGGTGCCCGAGCACCTGACGGACACACCGCCCGACGTCGCGACGGCGGAGGACGACATGGCGCGCGTGGACCAGCGGGCGCTGCTGGCGGCCGCGCTGGCGCGGCTGCCGCGCCGGCAGCGAGCGGTCGTGGTCCTGCGGTACTGGGAGGACCTGTCGGAGGCGGAGGTCGCCGAGACGCTCGGCTGCTCGACCGGCACGGTCAAGAGCCAGGCGGCCAAGGCCCTGTCCAAGCTGCGCGCCGTGCTGCGGCCCGTTCCAGCCGCGGCCCCTTCCTGACGCCCGAGCCACTCCTGAGACCGAGCCAGAGCCGCTCCGAGACCGAGTCGTTCTGACACCGAGCAATCCCGAGCGAGGAGGGATTCCTGCCATGCCCGACAACGACATGACCAGCCAGTTCAATCCGGACGGACCGGGCGACACGCCGATGGAGGCCCAGCTTCGGCAGCTGCTCGCCGACCGGGCCGGCGGGCTCGCCCCGCCCGAGACGCCGTACGCCACGATCCTGCGGCACGGCAAGGCCGCACATCGCCGGGGGAGGATCGCGCTGGGCGCCGGGGCCGCCGTGCTGGCCGCGGCCGTGCCGGCCACCACCGTCGCGGTGGGCAACCTCTGGCCCGACGAGCAGGAGCCCGAATCCACCCTCCCGGCCCTCCCCACCCCCTCCAGGGAGGAGACCCTGGCTCCGGCCGAGCCGCCGGAGGCGCGGGGCCCGTCCGATCCGGAGCGCCAGCTGCTGGACGGCTTCACCCTGGAGGAAGCGCGCGCCCATCTCGACACGTGCATGGGCGAGGACCCCTGGGCAGCGGCCGAGGCCGAGGCCCGGGGGGACGAGACCCCTCCGCCGTTGCACGCCGGGGACTTCCGGATCCTGCTCGCCTGGGTCAGCCAGGGCGATGAGAACGTCGGCATGGAGCCGCAACGCCGGGTGCTCGCCGTCACCGACGACCCCGAGGCATCCCCCTACGTCCAGCTGGTGTGCACCGGCACGGGCATGCAGTCCTCGGGGGGCGACGGCCGCCCCGCCCCGGACAACGGCCTGGCGGTCGAGCCCGATGCCAACGCCGGGCGGTACCACATTCCCCCCATGATGGGTGAGTGGGAGCTGCCGTTCCGCTGGGCTGACTTCGGCGTGGTCTCCCCGGAGGTCGAGCGCGTCACCGTGACGTACGCGGGCGAGACCGAGGATGCCGTCATCGAAGCCGGGTACTACGTGGTCGCGGGCATAGCCGAGGAGTGGCCACGGGTGCGCCCCGTGATCACGGGGTACGGCGCCGACGGCGAGGTGCTCTACGACTCCCGCGAGGATCCGACGTACCCGCAGGACCCGATAGAGCCGTAGGGCGGCCACACGGGCGCGTGTCGGCCGGCCCGGGCGTCCGGCAGAATCGGAAACATGAGTGAGCCCCTGAAATACGCCGACCGCACCTACCGCTCCGGCTCCGCCCTGGTGGCGGGGGTGCTGCTGCTCGGCCTCGCGGGCTGGCTGGGCGGAGACGCGGTGCTCCGGGGCGACGGGCGCACGCCGGTGACGGCGCTGTCGACGCTGCTCCTCGCGGTGCCGCTGGTCGTGGCCTTCACGCTGCGGCCGGCGGTCTTCGCCGGGGACGAGCGGCTGCGGGTGCGCAACCCTTTCCGCACGATCACCGCTCCCTGGGGGGCGGTGGAGTCCATCCAGGCGCGGTACTCGTGCGAGCTGATCGCCGACGGCACGAAGTACCAGATGTGGTCGATCCCGGTCTCCCTGCGCGCCCGGAACCGCGCCAACCGCCACAACGAGCAGCTCGCCCGGGGCGAGTCGCCGCGCGGCGGGCTGCTCGGCCTCTCCGGTTTCGGCGGCGGCGGCCTGGACCCGCAGCAGGACCCGACCGAGAAGACGGCCCCGTCGGACGCGGCCGTGGCCGAGCTGCGGGAGCTGGCCGAGCGCCACGCCGAGGAGGAGAAGGCCCAGGGCCCGGTCACGGTCCGCTGGTCCTACGAGATCCTGGCCCCGCTGGCCGCCGGGGCCGTGGCGCTGCTGCTGCTCTGGCTCACCGCCTGAGCGCGAGCCGGCTCACAGGCCCAGCGCCTCGGACAGGGCGGACTTGAGGGCCGCCAGGGTTGCCGACGCCTCCGACCGGGCGTCGGCGAGGGCGGCCGCGTCGCGGACCGGCGTGGCCGTCTCCAGGTAGCACTTGAGCTTGGGCTCGGTGCCGGACGGGCGGACGATCACGCGCGCGGCGTCGAGGGTGTAGCGCAGCGCGTCGGTCGCCGGGAGAGAGCCGGAGCCCTCGCGCAGGTCGTCGGCGCGGCGGACGGGCAGGCCGGCGAGCTCACGGGGCGGGGTGGCGCGCAGGCGGCGCATCGCCTCGGCGATGAGGGACAGGTCCGCGACCCGCACCGACAGCTGGTCGGTGGTGTGCAGGCCGTGGGCGAGCGCGAGCTCGTCGAGGAGGCCGGCGAGCGTGCGGCCGCGCTCCTTCAGGTCGGCGGCGAGCTCGGCGGCGAGGAGAGCGGCGGTGATGCCGTCCTTGTCGCGCACGCCGTCGGGGTCGACGCAGTAGCCCAGCGCCTCCTCGTAGGCGTAGCCGAGCCCGGGGACGCGCGCGAGCCACTTGAAGCCCGTGAGGGTCTCGGCGTGGGGCAGGCCGGCCGAGGCGGCGATCTTGCCGAGAAGGGAGGAGGAGACGATCGAGGTGGCGAAGGTGCCGCGCACGCCCTTGGCGACGAGGTGGGCGGCGAGCAGGGCGCCGAGCTCGTCGCCGCGCAGCATCCGCCAGCCGTGGGGGCCGGGGATGCCGACGGCGCAGCGGTCGGCGTCGGGGTCGTTGGCGATGACCAGGTCGGGCCCGGGCCGGGCGGCGTGGGCGGCGGCCAGCGCCAGGTCCATCGCGCCGGGCTCCTCCGGGTTGGGGAAGGCGACGGTGGGGAAGTCCGGGTCGGGCCGGGACTGGGCCGGGACCTCGATGGGCGCGGGGAAGCCCGCGCGGGCGAAGGCGGCGTTCAGCACGTCCTGGCCCACCCCGTGGAGCGGCGTGTAGACGGTTGTGGTGGTGCGCGGCGAGCCGGGCGTCAGCGGCGCGGTGGCGCGGTCCAGGTAGGCGTCGACGATGTCCTGGCCGAGGAGCTCCCAGCCCTCCTCGGGGCGGGTCACGTCGGCGAGCGGGCCGACGTCGGCGATCTCCGCGGCGATGTCCTCGTCCACGGGCGGCACGATCTGACTGCCGTCGCCGAGGTAGACCTTGTAGCCGTTGTCGCGCGGCGGGTTGTGGCTGGCGGTGACGGCCACGCCGGCGACCGCGCCGAGGTGCCGCACGGCGAACGCCAGCACCGGCGTGGGCAGCGGCCCGGGCAGCAGCGCGGCCCGCAGCCCGCCGCCCGCGCCGGTGATGACGGCGGCCGTGTCGCGGGCGAAGGTGGCGCTGTGGTGGCGGGCGTCGTGGCCGATGACGACGAGGCCGGGGGTGCCGGCGCGTTTCGTCAGGTAGGCGGCGAGCCCGGCGGCGGCGCGGATGACGACGGCGCGGTTCATCCGCATGGGGCCGGCGCCCATCTCGCCGCGCAGCCCGGCGGTGCCGAACCGCAGCGTGCCGGAGAAGCGTTCGGCCAGCGCGGCGGTGTCGCCGGCGTCGAGCAGGGCAGCGAGTTCGGCCCGGGTGCCCGGGTCGGGGTCCTCGGCGAGCCAGGCCCGCGCGCGGGCGGTCAGCTCCGCGGTGGCGGCCTCGTCCACCTCGTCCACGGTGGTGCCTCCTGTCAGCTCCGGGGCCTTCGGGTTCAGATTCTGCCGAGGACGCGGGCCAGCAGCGAGCCCATCCGGGCGGCCGAGTCGCGGCCCGCCTGGAGGACCTCCTCGTGGTTGAGGGGTTCGCCCGTCAGGCCGGCGGCGAGGTTGGTGACCAGCGAGATGCCCAGCACCTCCGCGCCCGCCTCGCGGGCGGCGATCGCCTCCAGCACCGTGGACATGCCCACCAGGTCGCCGCCGATCGCGCGCACCATGCGGATCTCGGCGGGCGTCTCGTAGTGCGGCCCGGGGAACTGCACGTAGACGCCCTCCTCCAGGGAGGGGTCGATCTCCTTGCACAGGGCGCGCAGCCGGGGCGAGTACAGGTCGGTGAGGTCGACGAAGTTGGCGCCGGCGATGGGGGAGGCGGCGGTCAGGTTGATGTGGTCGCTGATGAGGACGGGCTGCCCGACCCGCATGCCCACGCGCAGTCCGCCGCAGCCGTTGGTGAGCACCACCGTCTTGCAGCCCGCGGCGACCGCGGCCCGCACGCCGTGCACCACGGAGGCGACGTCGCGCCGCTCGTAGTAGTGGGTGCGGCCCAGGAAGACGAGCGCCCGGGTGCCGCCCAGCGCGTAGGAGCGGACGGTGCCCGCGTGGCCCTTGACGGCCGGCGGCGCGAAGCCCGGCAGCTCGGTGATGGGCAGCTCGTGCTCCGGTTCTCCGAGCGCTTCGGCGGCGGGGACCCACCCGGAGCCCATCACGAGGGCGACGTCGTGAGCGGCCACGCCGGTCAGCTCTCGCAGCCGGACGGCGGCGGCGGTCGCGTTGGCGGCCGCGTTGTCAGATGCGTTCACGCGCTGAGCCTAACCGGTCGAGCCCTACGCGCGTAGAAGGCCTCCGGCGGGCCGGGTCCGGTCTCTCCCGCGCGTCCGACTCAGCAGGGGCGCTTGCGGAGTTCCATGACGTAGTCGTGAGGGGCGCCGCCCGACTCGGCGGCGTCGGCGATCTCGCCGAGGTAGCGGGCCGAGGGCAGGCCGCCCTCGTAGGCGTTCAGCACATAGACCCAGGCCGGGAGGTCGCCGTCGAGGGTGTGGACCCTGACGCGGGTGCGGCGGTAGATGCCGAGGCCCACGCCCTCCCAGCGGTCGAGGTGGTCCTCGTCCATGGGGGCGATGTCGTACAGGGCGACGAAGACCGCCGAGGGCGGGGCGTCCTCCACGATGGTGGCCAGCGCGCCCTCCCAGCCCATCTCCTCACCGCCGAAGGTGAGCCGCCATCCGGTGAGCCAGCCGGTACCGCGCAGCGGCGAGTGCGGGGCGCGGCGGGCCATCAGCCGGGCGTCCAGGTTTCCGGCGTATGCGGCGTAGAGCGACATGCACCTGAGCGTACGGGAGGGGCAACGATGTCCGTATGAGCCGCCTGGTGTCACAGGGCCCCGGCCCGGGGCGCCGCCCCCCGGCTCCCGGGGGGCGCGGAAAGGGCGGGCGGGTGCGGGAGGCGAAGCGGCCGTAGGCCACACTGGAAACGTGACTCGAATCGTGATCATTGGTGGCGGACCCGGAGGCTACGAGGCGGCGCTGGTGGCGGCGCAGCTCGGTGCGGAGGTGACCGTCGTCGATCGCGACGGCCTGGGCGGCGCCTCCGTGCTCACGGACTGCGTGCCGTCGAAGACGCTGATCGCCACCGCCGAGGTGATGACCGGCTTCGACTCCTCACGGGAGGAGCTGGGCATCGAGCTGGACTTCGACGGCGACGGCATCGGCGACCAGGTGCGCGGGATACAGGTCGACCTGGGCAAGGTCAACCGCCGGGTGAAGCGGCTGGCGCTGGCCCAGTCGCAGGACATCACCGCCGCCGTCACCCGCGCCGGCGTGCGGGTGCTCCGCGGGCGCGGGCGGCTCAGCGCGGGCCAGGCGCCGGACGGTTCGCGCCGGGTCACGGTGACCGGGGAGGACGGCGCCCCCGGTCAGAGCGAGGAACTGGTGGCCGACGGCGTGCTGGTCGCCACCGGCGGCCACCCCCGGGAGATCCCGGACGCGCGCCCCGATGGCGAGCGGATCCTGAACTGGACGCAGGTGTACGACCTCGCCGAGCTGCCCGAGGAGCTGATCGTGGTGGGCTCGGGCGTGACGGGCGCGGAGTTCGCCGGCGCGTACCAGGCGCTGGGCTCCCGCGTCACGCTGGTCTCCTCCCGCGACCGGGTGCTGCCCGGCGAGGACTCGGACGCCGCCGCCGTGCTGGAGGACGTGTTCCGCCGCCGGGGGATGAACGTGATGGCCCGCTCCCGGGCGGCGGCGGCCAAGCGGGTCGGCGGCCGGGTGGAGGTCACCCTCACCGACGGCCGGGTCATCTCCGGCACGCACTGCCTGATGGCGGTCGGCGCGGTGCCGAACACCGCCGGCATGGGCCTGGAGGAGGCGGGCGTCAAGCTGTCCGGCTCCGGCCACATCGTCACCGACAAGGTGTCGCGCACCTCCGCACCCGGGGTGTACGCCGCAGGCGACTGCACTGGCGTGCTGGCGCTCGCCTCGGTGGCCGCGATGCAGGGCCGGATCGCGATGTACCACTTCCTGGGCGACGCGGTCACGCCGCTGGACCTGGGCACTGTCTCGGCCAACGTCTTCACCGACCCGGAGATCGCCACCATCGGCTACAGCCAGGAGGACGTGGCCGAGGGCCGGATCGACGCGCGGGTGGTGAAGCTGCCGCTGCTGCGCAACCCGAGGGCGAAGATGCAGGGCGTGCGGGACGGCTTCGTGAAGCTGTTCTGCCGGCCGGGCACCGGGATCGTGGTCGGCGGGGTCGTGGTCTCCCCCCGGGCCAGCGAGCTCATTCATCCGATTTCGATCGCGGTGGACAACTCTCTGACGGTCGAACAGATCGCAAAGGCGTTCACCGTGTACCCGTCTCTGTCCGGCTCGATCGCCGAGGCCGCGCGCCAGCTGCACACCCGTAAGACGGACGACGAACAGTAGGCACTGGTCAGCGCTGGTGTCGCCAGACGGGCGCCCGGCCCCTATATCACGCCGGGGGCGTGCGTGCATCAACTTCGGTAATTCCCCGCAACCTGCTGAAACCAGATGGTCGTTGGGGTTACTGTCGGTTCCGTGTTCGCTGCAGAACGTCGTCAGATGATTCTCGAAATGGTGCGGGCCAACGGGGCCGTGTCGCTCCGTGAGCTGGCCCGCGTAGTCCAGACCTCAGAAGTGACCGTGCGGCGCGACGTGCGCGCCCTGGAGGCGGAGGGGCTGCTGGACCGCAGGCACGGTGGCGCCGTCCTCCCCGGGGGCTTCACGCGCGAGTCCGGCTTCCCGCAACGGGCCATGGCCGCGACGGCCGAGAAGGCCGCCATCGCGGAGCTCGCGGCCGGGCTGGTGCGCGACGGCGAGGCCGTCGTCGTCGGCGCCGGCACCACCACCCAGGAGCTCGCCCGCCGCCTCGCCCGCGTCCCCGGCCTCACCGTCGTCACCAACTCCCTGCTCGTCGCCCAGGCACTCGCCCACGCCAACCGCGTCGAGGTGGTGATGACCGGCGGCACGCTGCGCGGCTCCAACTACGCCCTGGTGGGCAGCGGCGCGGAACAGTCGCTGCACGGCCTGCGCGTCAGCCGGGCGTTCATCTCCGGCGCCGGGCTCACCGCCGAACGCGGCCTGTCCACCTCCAACATGCTCGCCGCCAGCGTCGACCGGGCGCTGGTGCGCGCGGCGGCCGAGGTCGTCGTGCTGGCCGATCACACGAAGCTGGGCACCGACACCATGTTCCAGACGGTGCCCACGGAAATGATCGCCCACCTGGTGACCGACCAGCCGCCGCCGGAGTGCGACAAGGCCGGGACACAGCTGGAGATGCTGGCGGACAGCGGGATGCGGATCTCGGTGGCCGGGCAGGCGCCGGCGGTGGGCGGCAAGCCGGGCGGCCTGCCGCCGGGCGCCGGGGGCGCGGGCGAGGGACCCGCCGGGCGCCGGGAGCTGCCGCTCCCAGGCCCGCGCGTGGCGCCCCACCCGCGCAGCGCGGCGGCGCGCCTGCGGTAGGTCCTGGCGGCTCCGCCCCCAGCCCCCCGGCGGGGAGGCTGGAGGGCGGGAGCCCGTCAGCCCTTGATCTCGCAGATCACCGCGCCGGCCGAGAGGGAGCCGCCGACTTCGGCCTTCAGGTCGGCGACCGTGCCGGCGCGGTGGGCGTTGATCGGCTGCTCCATCTTCATCGCCTCCAGGACCACGATCAGGTCGCCCTCGGCCACCTCCTGGCCCTCGGTCACGGCGACCTTCACGACCGTGCCCTGCATCGGCGAGGCCAGCGCGTCACCCGAGGCGGCCGCCACGCTGCGCCTTCCACCGCCCTTGCGCCGCGCCGGCTTCGCGCCGCCCGCCACCGCCGCCCGCGCCAGCGGCATCGCCAGCGTGGCGGGCAGCGACACCTCGAGCCGCTTGCCGCCGACCTCGACCACCACCGTCTCGCGCGGAACGCCCTCCTCGCTCTCGGCTCCGGCCCCGGCGCCCGGGGCGGTGCCGCCGAACGGCTCGATGGTGTTGACGAACTCCGTCTCGATCCACCGGGTGTGGACGTCGAACGGCTGGCCCTCCCGGCCCGTCACCTCGGGCGCGAACGCCGCGTCGGCCACCACCGCGCGGTGGAACGGCAGCGCCGTCGCCATGCCCTCCACCCGGAACTCGTGCAGCGCCCGCGCCGCCCGCTGCAGGGCCTGCTGCCGGTCCGCGCCGGTCACGATCAGCTTCGCCAGCAGGGAGTCCCACGCCGGGCCGATCACCGAGCCGCTCTCCACGCCCGTGTCCAGCCGCACCCCCGGCCCGCTCGGCGGCGCGAAGGTCGTCACCGTGCCGGGCGCGGGCAGGAAGTTGCGCCCGGGGTCCTCGCCGTTGATCCGGAACTCGAAGGAGTGGCCGCGCAGCGGCGGGTCGTCGTACCCCAGCTCCTCGCCCTCCGCGACGCGGAACATCTCCCGGACGAGATCGATCCCGGTGACCTCCTCCGTCACGGGGTGCTCGACCTGGAGGCGGGTGTTGACCTCGAGGAAGGAGATCGTGCCGTCCTGCCCCACCAGGAACTCGCAGGTCCCGGCGCCGACATAGCCGGCCTCCCTCAGGATCGCCTTCGAGGCGCGGTACAGCTCGGCGTTCTGCTCCGGCGACAGGTAGGGCGCCGGGGCCTCCTCCACCAGCTTCTGGTGCCGCCGCTGCAGCGAGCAGTCGCGGGTGGAGACCACCACCACGTTCCCGTGCTTGTCGGCCAGGCACTGCGTCTCCACGTGCCGCGGCCGGTCCAGGTACCGCTCGACGAAGCACTCGCCGCGCCCGAAGGACACCTGCGCCTCGCGCACCGCCGAGTCGTACAGCTCGGGGATCTCCTCCAGCGTGCGCGCCACCTTCAGGCCGCGCCCGCCGCCGCCGAACGCCGCCTTGATCGCGATCGGCAGGCCGTGCTCCTCGGCGAACGCCACCACCTCGTCCGCGCCGCTCACCGGGTCCTTGGTACCCGCCACCAGCGGCGCCCCGGCCCGCTGCGCGATGTGCCGGGCGGCGACCTTGTCGCCCAGCGCGCGGATCGCGTCCGGCGGCGGCCCGATCCAGGTCAGCCCTGCGTCCATCACCGCCTGGGCGAAGTCGGCGTTCTCGGACAGGAATCCGTAGCCGGGGTGCACGGCGTCGGCGCCGGCGTCGGCCGCTGCCTTGAGCACCTTGTCGAAGTCCAGATAGCTGGCCGCCGGCGTGTCACCGCCCAGGGCGAACGCCTCGTCGGCGGCACGGACGTGAACGGCGTCGCGGTCCGGCTCCGCGTACACGGCGACGCTGGCGAGACCCGCGTCCCGGCATGCCCGGGCTACGCGAACGGCGATTTCGCCACGGTTGGCGATGAGCACCTTGCGCACTATGGCTCCCTCCTCGGAACAAGCCGAGTTTAGGTACTGGCGACACCCCGCAACGAGTCGCCCACAGGAGTGACCCTGCCGGCGCGCCGCTTCCCGGGTGGGCGGGCGGTGGCGCGAAGGGGCGCGTGGTGGCGTCGCGATCCGCTGCTGGCCTTGCGTTTCCAAGGTACGCGCCCCGATTGCGTTTGCCTTGAGATTGGCCACGGCCTCGGTTAACTCCGGCAGTCCGACACAGGACTGCGCCATGCGCTTTGTGGAATTCCCATAACTCGCGGGCGCATTATTTGCGCCCGGGCCCGTCGGGCACCCCGGCGGCCGCGCGGGTGCGCGAGGTTGCTTCCAGGGTCTTGCCGCGCGGTCTACCCAGCAGTAGCGTGCGCGGCGTGAACCGGGGCAGACGATGCGTGGCGGCGACGGCCGCGGCCGTCGTGCTGGCCGCGGGCGTGGTGGTCGGCATGGTGCACCTCGTCCTCGGCATGGCCGTGGACCGGCAGGAGATGGAGGTGGCCGGTCTCTCCACGACGGCGATGAGCCTCAGCACCTGGACCGCGGGCGGGCTGCTGGCGGCGTTCCTGCTGCTGTGCGCCGGCCTGCTGGGGCGCACCTGCGTGACCGACCGGCCGCCGGGCCGCGGTGTCCGGGCGCTGCTGGTCGGCGCCGCCGCGCTGCACGCGGTGCTCGCCACCCTCGCCGTGGGCCTGGCGGGCTGGCTGGTCTTCGGGGGCCTGATGCTGGTCTTCGGGCTCATCCTGCTGACGCTGACGCTGTACCCGTCGGCGCCAGCGGCGTCCACGGCGTCAGGTCCACAGGTCGGTGATGGCGACGCCGAGCTCGGCGAGCAGCCCGCGTAGCAGCGGCAGCGACAGGCCGATCACCGTGCCCGGGTCGCCATCGATGCCGTCGATGAACGGCGCCGACCGGCCGTCGAGCGTGAACGCTCCCGCAACATGGAGGGGTTCGCCCGAGGCCACGTAGGCGGCGATCTCCGCGTCGCTCGGCTCCCCGAACCGGACCGTGGTGGCGGCGACGCCGGAGGCGCGGCGCCCGCCCGCCGCCGTGTCGATCACGCAGTGCCCGGTGCGCAGAACGCCGGACCGGCCGCGTATGGCCTTCCAGCGCGCCGTGGCGTCCTCGGCGTCCGAGGGCTTGCCGAACGCCACGCCGTCCACGTCCAGGACGGAGTCGCAGCCGACCACCAGCGCCCCGGCCGCGTCCTGGCGTTCGCTCACCGCCGCCGCCTTCGCTTCGGCCAGCAGCAGCGCCAGCTCTGCGGGCGTGTGGGCGGCGTCGCTCAGGGCCTCCTCGTCCACGCCGCTGACGATCACCTCGGGCGCGAGCCCGGCCTGCCGCAGCAGCCCGAGGCGCGCGGGCGAGGCGGAGGCCAGGATGAGGCGCGGAGCGGGGCGTCGCGTGGGGTGTGCGGGGGGTGCGGGGGCGTCGCTCATGGCCGTCAGCGTAACGCCGGGGGCGGGGGTCCGGGGTCTCCGGCCCCGGACCCCCGCCCACCCACGCCCCAGCACCCCAACAGGGGCTGAGCGCCGTCGTCAGGGGGCGGGTGGGCGGGTGGGGGAGGGCTAATCCGCCGAGTGCGCATCGGCGTTGTCCGTCACCTTGATCCGGCCCCTCGCGATCCGCGCCACCCGCTCGGCGCGGCGGGCAATCGTGCTGTCGTGGGTGACGAGCACGAAGGTCAGCTCCAGTTGGCGCCACTGCTTCTCCAGCACCTCCATCACCTCGTCGCGGGTGGACTCGTCGAGGTTGCCCGTGGGCTCGTCGGCCAGCAGCACGCTGGGGCGTTTGGCCAGCGCGCGGGCGATGGCGACGCGCTGCTGCTGGCCGCCGGACAGCTCGCTGGGCAGGTGGTCGGCGCGTTCGGCCAGGCCGACCGAGGCCAGGGCCTCGGCCGCGCGCCGGCGGCGTTCCGCGCCGCGCAGGCCCAGCGGCACCAGCGCGGTCTCGACGTTCTCCTGCGCGGAGAGCGTCGGGATGAGGTGGAAGCCCTGGAAGACGAAGCCGATGCGCTCGGCGCGCAGCCGGGTCAGCTTCGCCTCCGACAGGCCGCTCATGTCGGTGCCGTCGAGCCGCACGCTGCCCCGCGTGGACCGGTCGAGGCCGCCCAGGAGCTGCAGCAGCGTGGACTTGCCGCCGCCCGTGGGCCCCTGGATCACCAGGCGGCTGCCGGTCGGGACGGTCAGCGAGACGCCGTCGAGGGCGGTGACGGTGGCGCGGCCGCGCCGGTAGTTCTTGGTGACGTCGGTGAGTTCGTACATGGTCGGTCTCCGTTGGCGGTGTGACGGCGGCTAGGCGACGCGGCGCAGGGCGTCGGCGGGGCGCAGGCGGGCGGCGCGCCAGGCGGCGAAGGCGCCGGCGATCAGACCGCCGATCACCGCGAGGGTGACGGCGATGGTGAGCATGTCGAGGCTGACGGGGGCGGTGAGGCCGATGTCGAGCGACCCGCCACCGCCACCGCCGGATCCGGCGGCGTTCTCGGACGCCTCGCCGCCCGCGCCGCCCGGCCTGATCATGACCGGCCCCCCGCCCCCGCCCGGCCCCTGGCCGAGGCCGCCCGCGAGGTCGGCGGTCAGGCCCGGTTTGACGGTGGTGATCGCCCACGCCGCCAGCACGCCGAGGCCCAGCCCGATGGCGCCGCCGACGAGACCGGTGACCAGGGACTCGCTCATCACCTGCCCGGTGACGCGCCGCCGCGTCCAGCCCAGCGCCTTGAGCGTGCCGAACTCCCGCACCCGGCGGGACACGGCCGAGGAGGCCATCATCCCCGCCACGACGAAGGAGGTGCCGAGCACGATCCACGACAGCCAGCGGCCAACGCCGTCGGCCAGGTCGGCCGCCGTCGACAGCGAGCCGGAGACCTGGTCGGCCAGGTCGTCGGCGGTGGTGACCTGGGCGCTGTCGATCCGGTCGGTGATGGCGGTCTCGATCGCGTCGAGCCGCGTGGAGTCGGCCGCCTGGACGTAGATGTCGGTGAGCTCGCCCTCGCTCTCCGAGAGGGTCTGCGCCTGCTTGAGCGGGATGTAGGCGTCCGAGGCGGCGTCGGCGCCGGCGGCGTTGACCAGGCCGACGATCTCGAAGTCCGTCCCCTTGATGGTGAGCGTGTCGCCGACCGCGAGGTCCTCGCTGGCGGCGTAGTCGGCGTCGAGGAGCGCCACGGCGTCGTTGGTCTCGTCCGTGGCGAAGCCGCGCCCGTCGGTGATCTCGGCGCCGTTGAGGGGGCCGAGCTCCGGCTCGCTGACGTCGGTGCCGAGGATCGAGTAGCCGTCGACGCCGAAGTCCGCGCCGCCGCCCCCGACACGGGGCCCGCCGTCCCCGGCCGGAGGCCGGCTCTGATCGCCCTCCCCCCCTTCCTCGCCTTCCGTGATCTCGCCGGGGTCGAAGGAGCCGGAGACCGAGATGCTGCTGAGCCGGAGCGAGCCGGCGGCGTTCGCGACGCCGTCGATGCCGGCGATCTCGGCGACGCGGGAGTCGTCGAGGGTCCCGAAGCCCTCGACGACGAGCTGGTCGCTGGACTGTTCCGCACCCTCCTCGGCGTCGAACTCGAAGCGTGGGCCCCGCCGCTCGCCCTCCTCGGGTTCCTCGAACTCCCGGGTGACGGTCATGTCGGTGCCGAGGCCGTACAGGGATTCCAGCACGTCGTCCTGCGCCTTGCGCATCCCGGAGGAGACGGCGTTGACGATGACGACGAGGGCGATGCCGAGGGCGAGCCCGAGGGAGATGACAAGCTGGGCCTTGCGGCGTCTTCGCAACTCGCGCCGCAGATAGGTGAACATCATGCGGGGGACGCTAGGAAGGGGCCGTGAGCCGGTCGTGAGGGGCCGATGAGAACTTCATGAGAAGCGAGGCCCTGCCGGGGGCTCAGCCGCCGCGTATGAGCAGATACGCCGCCAGCGCCGCCACCGCCAGGATCCACCACATCCGCCGCTGCATGGCTCGGGCGGTGCGGGCCTCCTCGTTCGGCTCCTGGCGCATGTCTGACCACAGCATGGGCCGATGCTGCCGGGCGTGGAGGGCCCGCGACATGAGTACTTCTACTCAGATTCAGACGGCATTCATTCGACGGCATTCATTCAGGGGTGTCGCCGCCCGTGCGGGCATGCTGCCGACATGACGACGATCAGGCAGATCTCGCTGGGCGTGGACGACGACCGGCGGGCGGCGGCGTTCTGGCAGGAGGCCCTGGGCTATGTGCGGCGCGCGCCGCGCTACGACGGGGACGACTGGATCGTGCTGGAGCCGCCGCCGGGCACACCGGGCGCGGCGATCGCGCTGGACGTCAGCGGGAGCCCGGCGGAGGAGTTCCCCCGCGTCCACCTCGACCTCGACGCGGGCGGGCGCGATCTCGACGAGGAGGTCGAACGCCTGGTCGCGCTGGGCGCGCGGCACGTGGACTGGCCGTACTACCCGGACAGCCCGCCCCGGGGAGCGCTGCCGTACGTGGTGCTGGCCGACACCGAGGGCAACCGCTTCTGCGTCGAAGGGCGGCGGCGAGGTCAGCGGTAGCTCATGCGCCAGGCGTCCGGGCCGGGGGCGCTCGGCAGGCCGCGCGGCACGGTGCGGGCCGGATCCGACCACGCGGCGGGCCGCGCGCTCGCGGCGCCGCCCGCCTCCTCCGCGGCGGCCGCCGCCGCGGCGGCAGCCCGCGCCTGCACCACCGCCACGGCGGCGGCCAGCTCCTCCGGCGTCGGATTGCCTCGCACGACCCTGATCATGCGCTCATCGTACGCACGCCCCGCCGGCCGGCCGGCCGGGCACGGCGCGCGCGGGCGAACGCGCCCCTCACAGCGGAATGTTCCCGTGCTTCCGCGGCGGTAGCTGCTCCCGCTTGGTGCGCAGCGCCCGCAGCCCTCGCACCACCTGGTGGCGGGTCTCGGCCGGGACGATCACCGCGTCGACGTACCCGCGCTCGGCCGCCGCGTAGGGATTCAGCAGCGCGTCCTCGTACTCGCGCGTCAGACGCTTCCGCTCCGACTCGCGCTCCCCGTCGTCGTCGATGGCCGCCAGCGTCCGCCGGTGGAGGATGTTGACCGCGCCCTGGGCGCCCATGACGGCGACCTGTGCCGTGGGCCAGGCCAGGTTCAGGTCGGCGCCCAGGTGCTTGGAGCCCATCACGTCGTACGCCCCGCCGAACGCCTTCCGCGTGATCACGGTGATCAGCGGGACCGTCGCCTCCGCGTAGGCGTAGATCAGCTTGGCGCCGCGCCGGATGATGCCGTTGTACTCCTGCTCGGTGCCGGGCAGGAAGCCGGGGACGTCGACGAAGGTCAGCACGGGGATGTTGAAGGCGTCGCAGGTGCGGACGAAGCGGGCGGCCTTCTCGGAGGCGTGGATGTCCAGGCAGCCGGCGAACTGCAGGGGCTGGTTGGCGACCACGCCGACCGAGCGGCCCTCCACGCGGCCGAAGCCGGTGATGATGTTCGGCGCGAACATGGCCTGCGTCTCCAGGAACTCCCTGTCGTCCAGGACGTGTTCGACGACCTCGTGCATGTCGTACGGCTGGTGGTCGGAGTCCGGCACCAGGGCGTTGAGCTGCCGGTCCTCCTCCGTGACCTCCGCCAGGTCCGCATCCTGCGGGTACGCGGGCGGCTCGGCGAGGTTGTTCGACGGCAGATAGGACAGCAGCGCCTTGACGTACTCGACGGCGTCCTTCTCGTCCGCCGCCATGTGGTGGGCGACGCCGGAGCGGGTGTTGTGCGTGCGCGCCCCGCCCAGCTCCTCGAAGCCCACCTCCTCGCCCGTCACCGTGCGGATGACGTCCGGGCCGGTGATGAACATGTGCGAGGTCTGGTCGACCATCACCGTGAAGTCGGTGATGGCGGGGGAGTAGACCGCGCCGCCCGCGCACGGGCCGAGGATCAGGGAGATCTGCGGGACGACGCCGGAGGCGTGGACGTTGCGCCGGAAGATCTCGGCGAAGAGGCCGAGCGCCACCACGCCCTCCTGGATGCGGGCGCCGCCGCCGTCGTTGATGCCGATGACCGGGCAGCCGGTCTTCAGGGCGAAGTCCATGACCTTGACGATCTTCTCGCCGTAGACCTCGCCGAGCGACCCGCCGAAGACGGTGAAGTCCTGCGAGTACACGCAGACCGGGCGGCCGTCGACCGTGCCGTAGCCGGTGACGACGCCGTCGCCGTACGGGCGGGTGGCGTCCATGCCGAAGCTGGTCGAGCGGTGCCGCGCGAACTCGTCCAGCTCGGTGAAGGAGCCCTCGTCCAGCAGCATGCCGACCCGCTCGCGGGCCGTCAGCTTGCCCTTGGCGTGCTGCTTGGCCACGGCGCGCGCCGAGCCGGCGTGCGTGGCCTCCTCCGCGCGCCGCCGGAAGTCCGCGATCTTGCCGGCGGTGGTGTGGATGTCGGGTTCGGGGGGCACGGCACGGGCTCCTCACACGTCGTCGAGCGGCGGCTGGCAGTGGCTGCCGCAAGGCAGGTTAACGACCCCCGGACGCCGCCGACGGTGCGGCGTGGGACACATCACCGGCATAGGCTTGAGACATGACGCCTACCGTCGGCCGTGCCCGGAGCCGCTGGTCCGATCTCGACCGACCGCCGCTGAACGCGGCCGCGCTGCGCTCCGCGCTCGTCTGGCCCGACGGCCTGTGGACGAGCCTGGAGGTGACGCAGTCCACCGGCTCCACCAACGCCGACCTGCTGAACGCCGCGCGCCAGGGCTCGGCCCTGGCCGGGAGTGTGCTCATCGCCGAGGAGCAGACCGCCGGGCGCGGGCGGCTGGGCCGCAGCTGGTCGGCCCCGGCCCGGTCGGGGCTGTTCTTCTCCGTGCTGCTGGAGCCGGAGCCGGAGGTGCCCGCCGCCCACTGGGGGTGGCTGCCGCTGCTGGCCGGGGTCGCCACCGCCACGGCGCTGTCGCGGGCCGCCGGCGTGGACACGGCGTTGAAGTGGCCCAACGACCTGCTGGTGCACGTGGACGGCGAGGAGCGGAAGGTCGGCGGCATCCTCGCCGAGACCACCACGACCTACGACCAGGCCAACGCCGTGGTGCTCGGCGTCGGGCTGAACGTTTCGCTGCGCGCGGACGAGCTGCCGGTGCCGCAGGCGGGCTCGCTGCTGCTGGCGGGCGCGAAGAACACCGACCGCGATCCGCTGCTGCGGGCGGTGCTGCGTTCGCTCGCCGACTGGTACTCGCGCTGGGCGGACAGCGGCGGCGACCCGGCCGTCAGCGGGGTCCAGCCGACGTACGCGGCGGGCTGCGCCACGCTCGGGAGGCGCGTGCGGGCGACGCTGCCCGGCGGGAGGGAGCTCAACGGCGAGGCCGTGGCGCTCGACGGCGAGGGGCGGCTGGTCATCGCCGCCGCCGACGGGGTCCGCCACTCGGTGGCGGCGGCCGACATCGTGCACCTCCGTGCGACGTGACGCAGGGCACACTGCCGTAGGGTTGGGCCGAGGAAAGCGCGCGACGAGCGCGGCGAAGGAACGGTTGGGGAAGTGCGCAGCGGAGGGATTGCCACCCTGATTGTGGATGCCACGCGGAAGGCGGGCGATGGCCGTGGCTGAGGCCGAGCAACCTGGGCCCAGGCGCGCTCCGGGGCCGGATCCCAGACTGGATCCGGGGTCGGATTCCAGGCACGAACGACCGGAACGGCCGGAACAACCGGAACGGACGGAACCACTGGAACCACCGGAACCACCGGATTCCCGGCCGGAACGCACGCCGGACGCCGTCGGCCGGGGCCCGGGCACCGGTCCGGACGCCGGACCCGACGCGGGACCGGAGCCGGCGCCGGAGCGCGGCGGCGACGAGGCACGCGAGCCGGGGAGCGGGGCGGGGCCCGAGACGGAGCTGGAGACGGACGAGACGATCGCGCTCCGCATGGAGCAGCTGATCATCGGCGCCGAGCGGCAGTACACCCCCTTCCAGGCGGCCCGCGCCGCCGGGGTCTCGATGGAGCTGGCCGCCCGCTTCTGGCGGGCGATGGGCTTCCCCGACATAGGGCAGGCCAAGGCCCTGACCGAGGCCGACGTGCTGGCGCTGCGGCGGCTGGCCGGCCTCGTGGAGGCGGGGCTGCTGAGCGAGGGCATGGCCGTGCAGGTGGCGCGTTCCACCGGCCAGACCACGGCGCGGCTGGCGGACTGGCAGATCGACTCCTTCCTGGAGGGCCTGACCGAGCCGCCCGAGCCCGACATGACCCGGACCGAGGTGGCGTATCCGCTGGTCGAGCTGCTGCTGCCGGAGCTGGAGGAGTTCCTGGTCTACGTGTGGCGGAGGCAGCTCGCCGCCGCCGCCGGGCGGGTGGTGCAGGCGCAGGACGACGCGGAGATGGTGGACCGGCGCCTGGCGGTCGGCTTCGCGGACCTGGTCGGCTTCACCCGGCTGACCAGGCGGCTCGAGGAGGAGGAGCTGGGCGAGCTGGTGGAGGCGTTCGAGACCACCGCCGCCGACCAGGTGGCCGCCCAGGGCGGGCGGCTGATCAAGACGCTCGGCGACGAGGTGCTCTTCGCCGCCGACGACGCGGGCACGGCGGCCGAGATCGGGCTGCGGCTGGTCGAGACGCTCGGTGACGACCCGATGATGCCGGAGCTGCGCGTGGGCATCGCCTTCGGGACGGTGACGACGCGCATGGGCGACGTCTTCGGCAACACCGTGAACCTCGCCAGCCGCCTGACCTCGATAGCGCCCAAGGACATGGTGCTGCTCGACGGCGCCATGCGGGAGGAGCTGACCGGGGGCGGGCTCGCGCCGCAGTCGGAGAAGGCGGCCGACGCCAAGGAGGGCGGCAGGGACGGCTACCGCTTCGCGCTCCAGCCGCTCTACCCGCGCCCGGTGCGCGGCCTCGGGATCGTCGAGCCCTGGCTGCTGACGCGGAGGTCGGTGTCGTGAGTGCCGAGAGCGAGCTGGTGTCCGTTCGCGTCGACGCGGAGCGGCACGTGGCCGAGCTGGTCCTGGACCGGCCGGAGGCCATGAACGCCATCTCCACCGGGCTGGCCGGGCAGCTGGCCGACGCCTGCGCCGCGCTCGCCGCCGACCGGTCGGTGCGGGCGGTGGTGCTGTGCTCCACGCACCCGCGGGCGTTCTGCGTCGGTGCCGACCTGAAGGAACGCAACGCCGCCGACGACTCCGAGCTGGCGGCGCAGCGCGAGCGGCTGCGCGCGGCGTTCGACGGCGTACGGGCGCTGCCCATGCCCGCCATCGCCGCCGTGCACGGCTTCGCGCTGGGCGGGGGGTACGAGCTGGCGCTCTCCTGCGACCTGATCGTCGCCGACCCCACGGCCGTGGTGGGCCTGCCCGAGGTGTCCGTGGGCGTCATCCCGGGCGGCGGCGGCACGCAGCTGCTGCCGCGCCGCGTCGGGGCGGCCCGGGCGGCGGAGCTGATCTTCACCGCGCGGCGGGTGGGGGCGGCGGAGGCGCTGGGCCTGGGCCTGTTCGACCGGCTGGCCGGGGACGGCGAGGACCGGGCCGAGGCGCTGGAGCTGGCCGCCCGGATCGCGGCGAACTCCCCCGTGGGGCTGCGCGCCGCCAAGCGGGCGCTGCGCGAGGGCTTCGGCATCGGTCTTGACCGGGCGCTGGAGGTCGAGGACGCCGCCTGGCGGACGGCCGCCTTCTCGCCGGACCGGATCGAGGGCGTCGCGGCGTTCAACGAGAAGCGCCCGCCGCGCTGGCCCGACCCGGCGTGACGTGGGCGTGAGGCGCGCGCGACGGCGCGCGCGAGGTTCGGCCGGTGGTGCGCGGGCAGCCAAGAACACCCAACAGTACGGCGAATGGGGCAGGGAGTAGCCGAAGGCGCCATAGCGTGCCGAACGCCCATAGCCTGGGGCGTATGGGCGAGGAAAACCGGTTGCGGGCCGTGGTGGAGCTGGCGCAGGGCATGGCCGCCGCACACGCCCTGGCGGACGTCGCGCACGCCGCCGCCGACCGGATCCGGCGCGCGCTGGACGGCTCCTTCGCCGCCGTCTCCGTCTGGGAGCGGGAGCGCGGCCGGCTGCGGGTGCTGGCCAACGCCGGGGAGCTGGCCGCGGGCGAGCAGGCGTTCCCCGCCGACGAGAGCTATCCGGTGCACGACTTCCCCGAGATCGCGCTCTTCGCCAGCGGCCGGGGGCGGCTGCGGCGCGGCGAGCCCCAGGCGTGGCTCGCGACGGCCGACGGCGCGGGCAGCGCCGCCACGCCGCGCCGCGTGGCCGCGCTGCGGGAGCGCGGCCGGAGCTGCTGCGTCGTCGCGCCGATCGTGCTGCGGGGCCGCGCCTGGGGCGAGCTGTACGTGGCGCGCGGGCGCGGCGCCGACGCCTTCGGCCGGCGCGACGCGGAGTACGCCGCCGTGCTGGCCTCGGTCGTCGCGACCGGGCTGCTCCAGCACGAGCGGCTGGAGGAGGTGCGCCGGCTCGCCTTCACCGACCCGCTGACCGGCCTGGCGAACCGGCGCGCGGTGGACCTCCGTCTGGACGAGGCGGTGGCGCAGCACCGGGCCACCGGCAGCGTGGTGAGCCTGGTCGTCTGCGACGTCAACGGCCTCAAGCAGGTCAACGACACCTACGGCCACGCCACGGGCGACCGGCTGCTCGAGCGCTTCGGCTCGGTGCTCTCGCTCTGCGGGGCCCAGGTGCCCGGCGCGCTCGCCGCCCGGCTGGGAGGCGACGAGTTCTGCCTGCTGGCGGTCGGCGCCGCGACGGACGAGGTGGTGAGCGCGGCCACCGAGGTGTGCCGACGCGCGGCCGAGCTGGAGCTGGGCAACGGGGTCGCCTGCGGCGTCGCCTCCACGGGCGAGGCCATCGGCACCCCGCTGAGCGCCCGCCGCCTCTTCCGCCTCGCCGACGCAGCCCAGTACCGCGCCAAGGCGGCCCGCTCCCGCGAGCCGGTCGTGGCGGGCAGGGGCGGCCCCCACGACGAGGTCGTCACCCTGGCGGACGCCGCCAAGCCCCCAGCCACCGAGGGCGACGACCGCCGCCGCTTCCGCGGCCGCGCCCCGAGCCCCGGCCGGGCCAGCTAGGCAGCCGACGACGCCCGGGGCTTCGCCCCCGGACCCCGATGCCCCAGAGCCTCCGGGGGCGCGCCGCGCCAGCCCTGGGCCAGGCCAGTCCTGGGCCGGTCCCAGCCCGGAGGGCGAGCACGACGGGCAGGACGCCTCCGGCTCCGCCTCTTCCCGGCCCTCACCGATGCGGCTCCGCCGCGCCCGTGCGGGCCGTGCCCACGCCCCGGAAATCGGTGGGACCAGCGGGCCCGGGGCGGAACCCCCGGGCCGAGGCGTCCGCCGCAGGGCGCGGGCGTCGTGCGATGAGCCGCCCGCCCGGCGAGGACATACGCTCCCGGCATGGCAGCCACGCACCGCACCAGAGACCAAACACCCGCCGTGGTCACCCTCGGCACCTCCGGTACGACGCCCGGCGACGTCATCGCCGTCGCACGCGACGGTGCCCGGGTCGAGCTGTCGGGCGAGGCGCTCGGTGCCATGGCCGCCGCCCGCCGGGTCGTCGACGAGCTGGCCGCCAGGCCCGAGCCGGTCTACGGGGTCTCGACCGGCTTCGGCGCCCTCGCCGTCCGGCACATCGCCCCCGAGCTGCGCATCGCCCTCCAGCGCAACATCGTCCGCTCCCACGCCGCCGGCCTCGGCCCGCGCGTCGAGCGCGAGGTCGTGCGGGCGCTCATGTTCCTCCGCCTGAAGACCCTCGCCTCCGGCCACAGCGGCGTACGCCCCGGCGTGGCGCGCGCCATGGCTGATGTCCTCAACGCCGGCATCACCCCCGTCGTCCACGAGTACGGCTCGCTCGGCTGCTCCGGCGACCTGGCTCCACTCTCGCACTGCGCACTGACACTCATCGGCGAGGGCGAGGCCGAGGGCCCCGACGGCCGCGTCCGGCCCGCCGCCGAGCTGCTGGCCGAGCACGGCATCGACCCCGTCGAACTGCGCGAGAAGGAGGGCCTCGCGCTGCTGAACGGCACCGACGGGATGCTGGGCATGCTGCTGCTGGCCTGCGCCGACCTTGCACGCCTCCTCACCAGCGCCGACATCACCGCCGCCCTCACCCTGGAGGCGTTGCTGGGCACCGAGCGCGTGCTCGACGCCGAGCTGAACGCGCTGCGCCCCCACCCGGGCCAGGCCGCCAGCGGCGCCAACATGCGCCGCGTCCTGGCCGGCTCCGGCCTCACCGGCCACCACCAGGACGACGCCCCCCGCGTCCAGGACGCGTACTCCGTGCGCTGCGCCCCCCAGGTCGCCGGCGCCGGGCGCGACACCCTCGACCACGCCCGTACCGTGGCCGCCCGCGAGCTGTCCGCCTCGGTGGACAACCCGGTCGTCGTCTCGGGCCGCGTCACCTCCAACGGCAACTTCCACGGCGCCCCCCTCGGCTACGCCCTGGACTTCCTCGCCATCGCCGCCGCCGACCTCGCCTCGATCGCGGAACGCCGCACCGACCGGCTGCTGGACCGCAACCGCTCACACGGCCTGCCGCCGTTCCTGGCGCGGGACGCGGGCGTGGACTCGGGACTGATGATCGCCCAGTACACGCAGGCCGCGCTGGTCAGCGAGCTGAAGCGGCTGGCGGTGCCCGCCTCGGTGGACTCCATCCCGTCCTCGGCGATGCAGGAGGACCACGTCTCCATGGGCTGGTCGGCGGCGCGCAAGCTGCGGCGCGCGCTGGACTGCCTGACGGGCGTGATCGCGATCGAGCTGTGCGCGGCGAGCCGCGCGATCGAGCTGCGCGCCCAGCGGCTCCGCCCCGGGCCCGCCGCCGAGGCCGTGGTCGCGGCGGCGCGGGCGGCCGGGGTGGGCGGCGCGGGGGAGGACCGTTTCCTCGCCCCCGACCTGGCGTCGGCCGAGGCGTTCGTGCGCGACGGCTCGCTGGTCCGCGCAGCCGAGGCGGTGACGGGCCCGCTGGCCTAGGGCCCGTCCGCCGGGCCGCTGCGGGTCGCGTGGTTGAGCTGACGGTCCGGCGAATTACGCTCCGAGATATGAGTACCGACGAAGGAGTCCCCGAAGGAGTCCCTGGGGACAAGGGCATGCGTCACGTGAGGGTTCGCGTGGAGATGGTGCTGGAGATCGACGAGCCGGACGAGCTGATCCGGGCCGCCTGGGCGCGGATCGTCGGCGACGAGCAGCTGCCCGCGGGGGAGAGGGAGCAGGCCGCCCGGGCCGTCTCCCGGGACGTGGCGGAGGCCGTCGCGTATCTCATCGACCCGGTCGACCTGGTCGGCGAGATGCCCGGCGTGGTGCTGGCGCAGGCGTCGTGGAGCAGCGAGCTGACGCACTACGACCCGGAGGCGTCGTGGTACGTGGAGGAGGAAGACGACGACGATGACGGGCGCTGACGGACGGGCGCTGTCGGCGTTGACTGTGAGGACGCGGGCGAGGACGGACGGCGACGGTCGGCGACGGCCGGCGAGGGCGGGGAACGTGAGCAATCGGACATCGATCGCACGCATGGTCTCCCGCACAGATTCACCTACAGTGGAACCGGCCGCAGCCGTTGTCGCGTTCTCCCCAATGCCTTTCGGGAGACACGGCTGTGGATGGAGTTAGGGAGCACATGACAGCAATGCGGCGCGGGCGCGGGCGCGTGACGGTGGTGGCGGCGCTGCTGAGTGGGGTGCTGGCGCTGTCAGCATGCAGCGGCGGCGGAGACGACGGGGGCGACGACGCCAACGCCCCTCAGGACGGCAGCAGCGAGCAGGCCGATGCCGATCAGGCGGCGGAGAACGCCAACACCTCGGAGGCCGTCATATCCATGACGCCCGAGGATGCGGCGACGAACGTCGGGATCAACAGCGACGTCCAGGTCTCGGTGGAGAAGGGCACGCTCGACGATGTGACCCTGGTCGCCACGGAGACCGGTGCCGAGGTGGAGGGCTCCACCTCCGAGGACGGGACGAGCTGGGCGCCGGCCACCCAGCTGGAGCGGGCCACGCAGTACGAGCTCACGGTGCAGGCCAGCGACTCCAAGGGCCGCAAGGCCCACGAGAACGCCAGCTTCACCACCATCTCGCCGGAGAACAGCTTCATCGGGTACTTCACCCCCGAGGACGGCAGCACGGTGGGCGTGGGCATGCCGATATCGCTGAACTTCGACACCTCGATCACCAACAAGGCCGAGATAGAGGACGCGGTGGAGATCACCGCCAGCAGCGGCCAGGAGGTCGTGGGCCACTGGTTCAGCGACACCCGGCTCGACTTCCGGCCGGAGGACTACTGGGAGGCCAACAGCGACGTCACGGTGGAGCTGAACTGGGACGGCGTGGAGGGCGCCCCGGGCGTCGAGGGCGTGCAGGACCGCACCTTCAGCTTCCACGTGGACCGCGCACAGGTCTCCACGGTGAACGCCGACACCCAGCAGATGTCGGTCGTGCGGGACGGCGAGACGATCCGGACCATCCCGGTGACCACCGGCGCCGACGAGACGCCGACCTGGAACGGGCAGATGGTGATCTCCGAGAAGTTCGTGGAGACCCGGATGAACGGCGCGACCGTCGGGTTCACCGACGACGACGGCGAGGGGGAGTACGACATCAAGGACGTGCCGCACGCGATGCGGCTGTCCACCTCGGGCACGTTCATCCACGGCAACTACTGGGGCGGGGGCGTGTTCGGCAACGACAACACCAGCCACGGCTGCGTGGGCCTCGCCGACATCCGGGGCGCCGACGACCCCAACACCGACGGCGCCTGGTTCTACGAGAACTCCCTCCTGGGCGACGTGGTGATCGTCATCAACTCGAAGGACGAGACGATCGCCCCGGACAACGGCCTCAACGGCTGGAACATGAGCTGGGCCGACTGGGTGGCCGGCAGCGAGGTGTAGTGACGGTCTGATCCGCTCCGCACGGAACCCCGGGCCCTCGCTGGCCCGGGGTTTCTCGTGGCGCAGTAAACTCCGCGTGTATACACGTGGTGTATAGCTCACCTCATGCGAAGCGGAACCGGGAGCGCCGGCGGAAGGCGAAGACCGAAGACGGGCGGCTCCGCCGGGGGCGGTGACCGGGAGGCCTCGGTCACCGCCCCCACGCTGCCCCCGTGCTCAGGGCTCAGCGCTCAGCGCTCAGCAGGACTTGGAGCTGGCGTTCGCGTTGACGTACGAACACCGGTCCGCCACCGTGCCGTTGCCGCGCCGCAGCGTGGCCCTGTCGGCGTCGTTGTTCCACACGTACCACGAGCTCCCCCAGTAGCGGTGGCGTGCGGTGTTGTCGCCCTTCCCCGTGTGCACCGTCACGCTCCTCCCCGCCGCCAGCGTGTACGAGCCGAACGTGTAGGTGTGGCCGGAGCTGTCGCGGATGGTCCAGCCCTTCAGGCTGACGTTCACGTCCCGGCTGTTGCGGATCCGCACCCACTCGCCGTTCAGGCTGGTGTTGCCGCCGCTGTCCGGCGAGCCGGGGCTGTTGTAGTAGATCGTCTCGATGTGCACCGAGCCGGCGGCCTGCGCCTGCGAGGGCAGCAAGAGCAACCCGGCGCAACTGGCGGCGGCGACGGCGGCGGCGATGAGCGAGCGAGATCTGGCCATGCGGGTGTCCTGTCCGTTGTGCCGGACGCTCCCCTGCGTTCCGGCGGGACCGCAATGCGGTCACACTCTGTGCGCGATCGGGCCCGCTCCGGGGTTCCGGCGCCGTGCGGGCCGCCCGCTCACTCCTCATCGGCGAGCAGCCGCTCCACCGTGCGCACCTTCGAGGTCATGCCGTCCGTGACGCCCTCGTTGATGTCGGCCTTCAGCACCACGCTGACCCGCTCCGCGTGCCGCTGCGCCGCCTCCACCGCCCGCTTCACCACGTCCATCACCTGATCCCACTCGCCCTCGACGCTCGTGAACATGGCGTCCGTCCGGTTCGGCAGCCCGCTCTCCCGCACCACCCGCACGGCGTCCGCCACCGCCTTGCCCACGTGCCGCCCGGCACCGATCGGCGTCACCGAGAACGCGACGATCATCGTTCGCCCTCCTCCGTCCGTCCCGGACCCAGACCACTTCCGGGCCATTGGCTCTACTCCGTCGGCCCTCTCACCGGCGAGACTCCTCGCCATGATCCCTCACGACCCTCACCACCCGGAGACCCGCACCGTCCACCACTCCGTGCCCCAGCCCACCGGCAGCCGCCCCGTCGGCGTACCCCTCTACCAGGGCCACCTGTTCTCCTTCGCCGACGCCGAGGAGATGGCCGCCGCCTTCCAGGAACCCGAGACGACGTTCTTCTACAACCGCTACGGCAACCCCACCGTCCGCGCGCTGGAGGAGGCCGTCGCCGGGCTCGAAGGCGGCACGGCGGGCCTCGCCTTCGCCTCCGGCATGGGCGCGATCAACGGCGTGCTGCTGGCGCTGCTCAAGCCGGGCGACCACGTCATCGCGCAGCGCTGCCTCTTCGGCGGCACGTACACCGTGCTCGACGACCTCGCCACCCGCTGGGGCGTCGAGGTCACCCACGTCTCCGGCGGCGACCCCGCCGAGGTGCGCGCCGCGCTGCGCCCCACCACCCGCCTGCTCTACCTGGAGACCATCGCCAACCCCACCACCCGCGTCGGCGACCTCCCCGCCCTGATATCCGAGGCCGCCGGCCACGGCCTCACCACGGTCGTCGACAACACCTTCGCCACCCCGCTGCTGTGCCGCCCCCTCGACCACGGCGCCGACATCGTGATCCACTCGGCGACGAAGTACCTCGGCGGCCACTCCGACGTGCTGGGCGGCGTCGCGGTCTTCGGCTCCGACGAGCTCCGCCGCCGCGTCTGGCGCTATGCCACCGAACAGGGCGCCTCCGCCGACCCGTTCGCCGCCTGGCTGACGCTGCGCGGCATGCAGACCCTCGCGCTGCGCCTGGAACGCCAGTGCGCCAACGCCCTCACCCTCGCGCGCCGGCTGGCCGACCACCCCGCCGTCACCGCCGTCCACTACCCGGGCCTGCCCGGCCACCCCGACCACGCCATCGCGCGGCGGCTCCTGGCCGGCGGTGCGGGAGGCGGCGTTCTCGCCTTCGACCTCGCCGGCGGCAGGCAGGCGGGCCGCACCGTCATCGAATCCGTGCGCCTGGCCTCCCTCAGCCCGTCACTCGGCGACGTCAAGACCCTCGTCATGCACCCGGCGAGCACCTCCCACCGTCAGCTCGACGCCGACGCGCTGGCCGCCGCGGGCATCGGCGAGGGCACGGTCCGCGTGTCCGTCGGCATCGAGCATCCCGACGACCTGTGGCACGACCTCGGCCAGGCCCTCGCGAAGGTCGCCTAGACCCGGGCGGCTTGGGCGATTTCGCGGGTGGCAGAACGCCGCCACCCTCCCGCTGTCGGTGGTCGCTCCTACTCTGAGGAGATGAGCAGCCACGCGCCGGACCCAGCCCCCGTCGTCCCCCTGCGCCCGAGGGAGCCCCTCTGGCGCCACGTCGTCGGCGAGGTCCTGCGCCGCGAGCGCCGTGCTCAGGAACGCACCCTGAAGGACGTGGCCGAGGACGCCCGGATCTCCATGCCGTACCTCTCGGAGCTCGAACGCGGCCGCAAGGAGGCCTCCTCGGAGGTCCTCGCGGCCGCCGCGCGCGCCCTTGGCCTGGGCCTGGCCGAGCTGCTGACCCTGGTCCAGGACGAGCTCGCCCGCCGCACCGCCACGGGCACCGGCACCGCCACCGGCACTGCCGAGCGCGCCGCGCGGGCCACCTCCTCCATCACCCGGCTGAGCAGCCACCGGGCGAGCGGCCCCCGGCTCGGCGGGCTCGACGCCGAGGTGCGCCTCGCCGCGTAACGCCGGCACCGACCCTCGCCCTCACACGCCGACGACCCGCTGGCTGACCACCTGGTCGGCCAGCCCGTACGCCACCGCCTCCTCGGCCGTGAAGACCTTGTCGCGGTCCATGTCCGCCCGCAGCCGCGCCACCTCGTGGCCGGTGTGCCGCGAGAGGACCTCCTCCACCTGCGAGCGGATCCGCACCATCTCCCTGGCCTGGAGCCTCAGGTCGGAGACCGTCCCCCGCTGCCCGCCGGCCGCCGGCTGCCCCAGCAGCACCCGGGAGTGCTCCAGCACCGCCCGCCGCCCCGGGTCCCCGGCCGCCAGGAGCACCGCCGCCGTGGAGGCGGCCTGCCCCACACAGAAGGTGGATATGGGGGCGTTGACGAAGGTCATCGTGTCGTAGATCGCCATCAGCGCCGTGAAGGAGCCGCCCGGCGAGTTGATGTAGACCGAGATCTCGCGCTCGGGCGCCGCGGACTCCAGGTGGATCAGCTGCGCGATGACGACGTTCGCCACGCCGTCGTCGATCTCCGTCCCGAGGAAGATGATCCGATCCGCGAGCAGCCTGCTGTAGACGTCGTACGCGCGCTCCCCCTGCGGGGTGCGCTCGATGACCGTGGGAATCGTGTACTGGCCCATGTCCTGTCTCCTCTCCCTCAGAGCCCGAGCCCGACGCGCCGCTGCGAACTCGCCGGCCGCACGTCGGCGAGGGAGACCACGACGTGGTCGACCATGCCGTACTCCTTCGCCTCCTCGGCCGTGAACCACCGGTCCCGGTCGCCGTCCCGCGAGATCGTCTCGGGCGACTGCCCGGTGTGCTCGGCGGTGATCTTCTCGACCCGCTTCTGCGTGAACTCCAGGTTCTCGGCCTGGATCTCGATGTCGGCGGTCGTCCCGCCGACCCCGCCCGACACCTGGTGCATCATGATCCGCGCGTTCGGCAGGGCGTACCGCTTCCCCTTCGCCCCGACGGTGAGCAGGAACTGCCCCATACTCGCCGCGAATCCGATGGCGAGGGTGGAGACGTCGTTCGGGATCAGCCGCATCGTGTCGTAGATCGCCAGCCCGTCATTCACCGATCCGCCCGGGCTGTTGATGTACAGGCCGATGTCGGTCCGCGGATCCTCGGCCGACAGCAGGAGCAGCTGCGCGCAGACCCGGTTCGCCGAGCCCGCGTCGACCTCGGTGCCGAGAAACACGATCCGCTGCCCGAGCAGCTGAGCCGCCAGGTGGTCGTCGAACCGCGTCGGCGGCGATTCCCCCTCCGCCGCCCGTGTGATGAGTGATGCCATCTGCCCTCCTCGTGTGTGCCTCGCGTACGCCTCGTGTACGCCCTGAGCACGGCCGCTTGGCCGCGTGCCCTCCACTCTCGGCGGCCGGCGCGGCGGCGTTAAGGTGTATCGGCCCGCAGCAGATTTGCCGAGGGCAGAGCGCGTCCGGCTCCCGCCGGGCGGCCGCGCGGCCCGGGACCGCGGGCGCCGGTCCGGTCGACAACGCCGGGACCCGGCACAACGAGAGGAGGCCGCCCTCCGCCATGACGACGCCGCACCCGCTGGGCCCCGCGCAGACCGGTGTGATCCGCCTGGTCACCCACGCCGATCTGGACGACGGTGCGACGGACGCGCGCCAGATGTCGGTGTCCGCACGGCTCACGGCCGTCCTGGCGGACGGCCGCGGTCTGGTGTTGCTCGACGATCGCGGCTGGAGCTCCTCGCCCCACGGCGGCGGAGCGGACATCCGGGCGTGGATCTCGGCCGAGGAGGTCGCGAGCACGGCCCGGGTCGTGGTCGGGCCGGACGAGCCGGGCGACGGCGAGACGCATGAGCAGGTGGCCGCCGGCCACTGGGCCTCCCTGGCCGGCATCCTCGGGCAGCAGGGTGTGGACGTGGACGCGCGGGAGCTGGAGCGGCTGCCCCATGACGTCGTCCTCAGCGCGCGCCTCCGCGCATGGATCGCCGAGGGCCCCGGCGCCGGCCGCGCCGCGCGCTGACGGAAGGTCCCGGGGCGTCGTGGGGCGTCGTGGGCGTCGTGGGGCGTTCAGCCGAAGTACGCCACCAGCCGGACTCCGTCTTCGTTCAGCACCGTCTCGCCCACGTTCACGAGAGCTTCCTCACGTGGGGACGGGCTTCAGGGTGTGCGGCCGATGAAGGCGAGCAGGCGAGTCTGTACGTCGGCGCTTTCGGGCACCTCGACTCGTGGGCCGTACTGTCCGCTGGTGCGGAGCAGGTCGTCGAGCGGCAACATCCCCTCAAGCAACTGGGTGCACTTGTCGGGGTCGAGGCGCTCGTCCTGGCCGGTCGCTCGCGCCAGGTCCCAGGTGTGCATGAAGACGTCGGCGGTGTAGAACCGATCGACCGCCTGGTCCAGCGGGACCTCTCCGATGTGCGGGTTCGACAACACCCTCTTGGCTGTGTCGGGATCGTCGAGGAGGGCCTGCACCCCATCGCTGTGCACCGTCCAGGCTGCCACCGGGTCGTCGTCCACCGACGGCCCCTTCGGCAGTTCGATTCCGGCGCCGGCCTTCAGAAAGTCCGGGAACCACTCGACGAGGTGCCGCACCACGTCCCGGGCGACCCATCCCTCGCACGGCGCCGGGTTGTCCCATGCCCCCGGAGGCACGCCACGTACACGGTCGCTGAAGACGCGTGCGACGGTGCGGTGCTCATCGGCTGCCCTCGTGCTGCGGAGCAGGTCGTCGAGCCGCTCGTGGCCGTCCCGGACGCCGCCTTCCGCGCCGCTCGCGAGCATCGCGTCGCGGGCTTCGATGGAGTCCATGAGCGACGTGGCGGTGACCCGGGTGCGGCCACCGAGATCCTCGAAAGCGGCTGTCTCGAGGCTGACGCTGTCCGGCCAGTCCTCGAAGGTGAAGGTCTGCACGATGCGCTCGTTGGGGCGTACCTCGTGGAACACGCCGTGGAAGCCGTACTCGGTCCCGTTGTCCGCGCGATGCACATAGCGGTACGACCCACCGCTACGCGCGTCGTACTGGTCGATCCGCATGGTGAGTCGACGCGGGCCGAGCCACTGGACGACCAGGTCAGGATCGGTGTATGCCCGGAACACGCGCTCGGGTGGAGCGTCGAACTCCCGGGTGATCACGATGGTGGGAAGCGCCGGGTCGGCCACGATCTGCGTTTCGTCGCGGTGGTGGGTGTCTGTCGTGCTCATGATGTTGCTTCCTTCGTCGCGGTGCCCGCCCCCGGCTGCTCGTCCATCTCCTCGAGGACGGCATCCAGACGACGGAAACGGTCCTCCGCCTCGCGTCGGTAACGCTCGATCCACTTCGTCATCAGGTGGAAGACCTCCGCCTCAAGGTGGCAGGGCCGCCGTTGAGCGTCCCTGCTGCGACTGACCAGACCGGCGTCTTCCAGGACTCTGATGTGCTTGGACACGGCCTGCACGGTGACGTCGTACGGCTCGGCCAGTTCGTTGACCGTGGCGTCTCCGGCGGCAAGTCGAGCCACGATGTCGCGCCGGGTCGGGTCGGCGAGCGCGGAAAACATCTGGGACAGCCGGTCGGCGGGCACCTCGCACTCCTCGTCTTCAACCAATTGGTTAAATACAACCTACGGCCGGACCTGCCGCGTGGTCAACCGACTGGTTGAGTAGCAGTCCGGCAGGAGCATCCTGATCAACCCCAGTCCGGCTTTGGAGATCCGCCGCCATCCGCGTCGACGGAGAGCGCCCAGCAGGATCGCGCTCGCGATCTCGCGGTTCCGGGGCGATCGTCGTCGGGTTGGGTCAGCGGTCGGGGGAGTCAGGTGTCTCTTTTCCTGCAGGAATCAGATACTCTGATTCCATGAGGACCATGACGGCGACAGAAGTCGCGCGCAACTTCGCCTCCGTGCTTGATCGTGCCGAGCATGGGGAGACGATCGTGATCACCCGAGGGGGGCGGCGGCTGGCGACGCTGTCTCCGGCGACTGCGGGCAACGGCGCGGCGATCAAGGACTTTCTGGACTCGCATCCGGTCGATGAGGAGTATGCCCGCGACGTCGATTCGGCGCGCGATGTCGTGACCGACGAGATGAGCGCGGCATGGCGAGACGACTGATCCTGGACACGGGCGTCATCGTCCGTGCGGAGCGCGGTGACGGAGGGCTGGCTCGCTTGCTGCGCGGCGACGACGACGTGACCATTGCGGCCGTTTCGCTGGCCGAGCTGCAGTTCGGTGTGGAGCTGGCGGACGACTCCCGCCGGGTACGCCGACAGGAGTTCGTGGATGGGGTGCGAGCGCTGATTCCCGTGGAGGACTACACGTCGGACGTTGCCATCGTCCATGCCCGTCTGCTGGCTCATGTACGGCGTGAGGGCAAACCCCGGGGCGCCCATGACCTGATCATCGCCGCAACCGCGGCCGCGACAGTGCGTACGGTGGTGACCACGGACGGCAAGGCCGCCCTCGACGACCTGCCCGGCGTCCACGCGATCGTGGCATCGGCGTCGTGAGCTGATCACCACGCCTTCGCGCTCGTCCGGCAGGTGTTTCCGGCCGACAGGACCCATACCCCTGGCACCTCGTGCTCGACGCCGCCGCTCAGCTCGCAGGCGGTGAGGCGGCGACGTCAGCGCTGGCGTTCACTCTCCCGCGGAAGCCACGCCCACCGGGCAGGACAGGCCCGTCCCGCCCAGGCCGCAGTAGCCCGCCGGGTTCTTCTCGAGGTACTGCTGGTGGTAGTCCTCGGCCGGGTGGAACGGGCGGCCGTCGGCCGGGAGGATCTCCGTGGTGATCTCGCCGTAGCCGGAGCCGGACAGCACCTTCTGGTAGGCCTCCCGGGAGGCCTCGGCGGCGGACTGCTGGGCGGGGGAGTGGGTGTAGACGGCGGAGCGGTACTGCGTTCCGACGTCGTTGCCCTGGCGGAAGCCCTGGGTGGGGTCGTGGGACTCCCAGAAGAGGCGCAGCAGGCGCTCGTACGAGACGACGCTGGGGTCGAAGACGACGCGGACCGCCTCGGTGTGGCCGGTCATGCCGGTGCACACCTCCTCGTAGGTGGGGTTCGCGGTGATGCCGCCCTGGTAGCCGACGAGCGTGGTCCACACGCCGGACGGGAGCTGCCAGAAGCGGCGCTCGGCGCCCCAGAAGCAGCCCAGCGCGAAGTCCGCCACCTCCAGGCCCTCGGGGTAGGGGCCGAGCAGGGGGTTGCCGAGGACGGCGTGCTTCCCGGGGACGGGGAAGGGGGTCTCCGCGCGGCCGGGGAGGGCCTCCTCGGAGGTGGGCAGGCGGGTCTTGAAGGCGTGCAGTCGCATGGTCGTTTCCTATGTCTCCTCGGGTGCCCTGCTCCTCGGGTGCCTCACTGGCGGGCGATGGCCAGGGCGCGGTAGGCGGCGTACTCGTTGGCCGGGTTCTCGCGGTCCACCCACGGGATGGCCCCGACATAACCATCGATCGCCCGCACCTGTTCCGCCGCCTCGGCGTAGCGCTCGGCCAGCACCAGGAAGCACATCAGCAGGTGCCGCACGTGCGGCTCGACGGGGTGTCCGGGCCGGGCGTCGTGCAGGGCGTACCGCGCGGCCTCGATGGCGTCGCCGACCACCGCGCCCTGGAACATGCCGGGGGAGAGCGTCACCTCGGGCAGGTGGTCGTAGACCGCGAAGAGCGGCAGCGCGGGCAGCAGGCTGCCGGCCGGCGCGGTGGCCGCCGCCTGCCGGGCGAAGGCGTCGGCCTCCTCCCGCGAGCCGTGCCACTTCTCCGACCAGTAGGGCAACGCCGCCAGGTGCGCGCCCATGTGCGCGGGGTCGAGCCGCGTCACCTTCTCCCACAACGCCTGGAAGTCGGCCGGGCGGTAGCTCAGGCCGCGCGCGATGAACAGCTCGGTGATGAAGGGGATGGGGTCCTCGGGCGCGAGGCGGGCCGCCTCGCCGCAGACCGTGCGGGCCTCCTCCAGGATGATCCGGTGGTCCGCCGACGCCGGGTCCGCCATGGCCTGCCAGACCAGGAACTGGGCGTACACCTCGGCGCCGCCCACGTCGCCCGGCTCCTCGGCGCGCCAGCGCCGCAGCCAGCCCGCGTCGGAGCGCGGCCCCTTCGCCAGGATCCCGTCGATCCCTTCGTCGGGGTGGTCCGCCGGGCCGCCCGCGGCGCGCCAGCGCGCCAGCTCCATCGCCGCCGCGCCCGCCAGCGACTGCACCCGCTGCCAGCGCAGCTCGCGCTCGTCCGTGAGAGCCAGGAGCTGGCCGGCCGGGCGCCAGGCCTGCGTCCGCTGGCACTCCTCCAGCGCCGCCACCAGCTCCGGGTCGGGGCCCGGCAGCCGCACGTCGAGCTGGTCGACCGGCACCAGGCCGGTGGCGGCGGGGGCGCCTGAGCCGGTACGCGGGCCCGCGGGCGCGCCGTACCCGGGCCCGCCCGGTTCGGCGGCGGCGTCGGGGACCCGCCCGAACTCCCTGCGCTCCTGGCGCCGGCGGATGGCGGGCAGCACGGCCACGCCGAAGATGGCGGTCAGGGCGATGAGCAACAGCAGTGCTTCCATGGCGGCGCGGCTCCCCCTTGGACGGACGATGCGTATCTCCACCGTACGGCGCATTAGCGTTGTGCCATGAACCAGGAGCGTGACGGACAACGTTTCGAAACGGTGGCGATCCATGCCGGGCAGGAGCCCGACCCGGTGACGGGGGCGGTGGTGCCGCCGATCCACCAGTCCTCGACCTTCAAGCAGGACGGCGTCGGGGGCCTGCGCGGCGGCTGGGAGTACGGCCGCTCGGGCAATCCCACGCGCGCCGCGCTGGAGGAGAACCTCGCCGCGCTGGAGGGCGGCCGGCGAGGGCTGGCGTTCGCCTCCGGGCTGGCCGCCGAGGACTGCCTGCTGCGCACGCTGCTCAGGCCCGGGGACCACCTGGTGATCCCCGACGACGCCTACGGCGGCACGTTCCGGCTGGTGGCGCAGGTCGTCGACCGGTGGGGAGTGGCCTGGTCGGTGGCGGACACCACGGATCCGGCGGCGGTGCGGGCCGCGGTCCGGCCGGAGACGAAGGCGGTGTGGGTGGAGACGCCGTCCAACCCGCTGCTGGGCATCACGGACATCGCGGCCGTGGCGGAGGTCGCCCGCTCGGCCGGGGCGCGGCTGGTGGTGGACAACACCTTCGCCAGCCCGTACCTCCAGCAGCCGCTCGCGCTCGGCGCGGACGTGGTGGTGCACTCCACCACCAAGTACCTGGGCGGCCACTCGGACGTGGTCGGCGGCGCGCTGGTCGTCGCGGACGAGGCGCTGGCCGGGGAGCTGACGTTCCACCAGAACGCCATGGGCGCGGTCGCCGGGCCCTTCGACTCGTGGCTGGTGCTGCGCGGCATCAAGACCCTGGCGGTGCGGATGGACCGGCACAGCGCCAACGCCGCCCGGGTCGCCGAGGCGCTGGCCGCCCACCCCCGGGTCGTGCAGGTCTGCTACCCCGGGCTGCCCTCGCACCCGGGGCACGAGACCGCGGCGAAGCAGATGCGGGACTTCGGCGGCATGGTGTCGTTCCGGGTCGAGGGCGGCGAACGGGCGGCGGTCGCGGTGTGCGACCGCGCGCGGCTGTTCACCCTGGGGGAGTCGCTGGGCGGGGTCGAGTCGCTGATCGAGCACCCGGGGCGGATGACGCACGCCTCGGTCGCGGGCTCCGCGCTGGAGGTGCCCGCGGATCTGGTGCGGCTGTCCGTGGGGATCGAGTCGGTGGACGACCTGCTGGCCGACCTCGCGCAGGCCCTGGGATAGCGCACCGGGCTGGTGAGGCCAGCCGGCTAGGCCCGGTTCTGCCACTCGGATATGGCGGCGTTGAAACGTGTGAGGAGCGCGCAGAACGTCTCGCGCTCCTCCTGCGTCCAGTCCGCGGTGAGCAGCGACATCAGCTTGCGCCGCGAGGTGCGGACCTCCTCCAGGCGGTCGCTGCCGCGCGCGGAGAGCTGAAGCACCACGGCGCGGCCGTCGTCGGGGTCGGAGGTGCGCTTGACGAGACCGGAATCGACCAGCGGCGCGACCTGCCGGGTGACGGTGGAGGAGTCGATGCCCATGCCGGCCGCGAGGGCCTTGACCCCCGTCGGGCCGTCCTGGTCGAGCCGGCTGAGCAGCAGGTAGGCGGCTCGGTCCATGGAGTTGCGGGCGGGGCCGAGGCCGGCGAGCCGGGTCTGCTCGGCTCGGCGCGCGAAGACGGCCACCTCGTGCTGGAACGCGTCGAGCAGCGGGAGGTCCTCGGTCTGTGATGTGGTGGGTTCAGAGGTCATTTCCGGTAGGGGTGTAGTGCGGGTGCGGCGATCGCGGCGGGCCGCGATCGAGGGAAACCAGGGAAGCAGCCTGGCAGTTGCGATCGTTGCGGTGTGTGTGGCACAGAGTACGCCGCGAGAGGCGGGATGGTTGCTCAATGCGCAATCCCGTGAAGCGCCTGTGATCTGCCGCCGGAGCGATCCCGCCGCACGCCGCGCGCGCCGCCCCGCCGCGCGCCTGCCAGACTTGCGGCATGGCTGTACATCTCTCCACCCCGCGCTCCCCGTCCCTTGAGGACGTGCTGGCCGCCCAGAAGACGCTGTCGGGCGTCGCCCGGGTGACCGCGATGGAGGGCAGCCGCTTCCTGTCGGAGCTGCTGGGCGCCCCGGTCCACCTCAAGTGCGAGAACCTCCAGCGGACGGGCTCGTTCAAGGTGCGCGGCGCCTACACCCGCATCGCCGGGCTGACCGTTCCGGAGCGGGCCCGGGGCGTCGTCGCGGCGAGCGCGGGCAACCACGCGCAGGGCGTGGCGCTGGCGGCCGCGCTGCTGGGGGTGCCGGCCACGGTGTTCATGCCGACGGGCGCGCCGCTTCCGAAGATCGCGGCAACGCGGGACTACGGCGCCGAGGTGCGGATGCACGGACAGGTGGTGGACGAGGCGCTGGCCGCCGCGCGCGAGCACGCCGAGGAGACCGGGGCCGTCTTCATCCACCCCTTCGACCACCCCGATGTGGTGGCCGGGCAGGGAACGATCGGCCTTGAGATCCTGGAGCAGTGCCCGGAGGTGCGCACCATCGTCCTGGGCATGGGCGGCGGGGGCATGGCCGCCGGGGTGGCGGTGGCGGTGAAGGCGCTGCGCCCCGACGTGCGGATCGTGGGGGTGCAGGCGGAGGGCGCCGCGGCGTACCCGCCCTCGCTGGCGGCGGGGGAGCCGGTGGCGCTGGCCGAGATGTCGACCATGGCCGACGGCATCCAGGTCGGGCGGCCGGGCGAGGTGCCCTTCCGCATCGTGGCCGAGCTGGTGGACGAGGTCCGCACGGTCTCCGAGGACGCGCTGTCGGCGGCGCTGCTGCTGTGCCTGGAGCGGGCGAAGCTGGTGGTGGAGCCGTCGGGCGCCAGCCCGGTGGCGGCGCTGCTGAGCGAGCCGGGGGCGTTCGGCAGCGGGCCGGTGGTCGCGGTGCTCTCGGGCGGGAACGTCGACCCGCTGGTGCTGGAGCGGACGCTGCGGCACGGCATGGCGGCGGCCGGGCGTTACCTGTCGCTGCGGGTGCGGCTGGCGGACCGGCCCGGGGCACTGGCGGCGCTCCTCACGGAATTGTCAGTGGCGGGCGCTAACGTCCTGGCCGTCAATCACGTACGGACCGATCCGCGGCTCGGCGTGAGCGAGGTCGAGGTGGAGCTGCAGCTGGAGACCCAGGGGCCGCAGCACTGCGCCGAGGTCACCGAGGCGCTGCGCGCGGCCGGGTACCGGGTGCTCGGCTGACGAGGCGCCGTCGAGACCTCCTCGACACCGAAAAATGAGTAACGCGATACATCGCGATACTCTACACTGACGAAAGCGCGACTCCGCCCCCAGCGGGCGAATCTCACCTGAAACCACAGAAAACCCCAAGAACTTGGGAGACCACATGCCAGGCGCCATATACGCCGAGGGGCTGGTGAAGACCTTCGGCGAGGTACGGGCACTGGACGGCGTTGACATCGACGTGCCAGAGGGCACCGTCCTCGGCCTGCTCGGGCCGAACGGGGCGGGCAAGACCACCACGGTCAGGGTGCTGACCACCCTGATCCGGCCCGACAGCGGACGTGCCGAGGTCGCCGGGATCGACGTCGTCAAGCACCCGAACGCGGTGCGCCGCTCCATCGGCCTCTCCGGCCAGTTCGCCGCCATCGACGACCTCCTCACCGGCCGCGAGAACCTCCAGATGGTCGGCCAGCTCTACCAGCTCTCCGCGAACGACGCCCGGCGCCGGGCCGGGGAGCTGCTGGAGCGGTTCAACCTCGCCGACGCCGCCGACCGGATCGCCAAGACGTACTCGGGCGGCATGCGCCGCCGCCTCGACCTCGCTGCGGCACTGGTCGTCAGCCCACCCGTCATGTTCATGGACGAGCCGACCACCGGCCTCGACCCGCGCAACCGGCAGCAGCTGTGGCAGGTCATCCAGGAGCTGGTGGCCGGCGGCACCACGCTGCTGCTCACCACGCAGTACCTGGAGGAGGCCGACCACCTGGCCGACACCATCGCCGTGGTCGACCACGGCAAGGTCATCGCCCGCGGCACCTCGGACCAGCTCAAGGAGCAGACCGGCGGCGAGGTCATCGAGGTGGTGGTGCACGACCGGGAGCACGCGACGACCGCCGAGGAGGTGCTGCGCAACCTCGGCGACGGCGATCCGGTCTTCACCGAGCACACCCGCAGGTTCAGCGTGCCGGTGGCCGGCGGCGCCAAGCTGCTGGCCGAGGTGATCCGCGAACTCGACACCCGTGGCGTGGAGATCGACGACATCGGGCTGCGCCGCCCCACCCTCGACGACGTCTTCATCTCCCTCACCGGCCACGCCACCGAGGAGGAGCCGGCCGGGGAGACGGACCAGGACGACGCCAAGGACAGCAAGGGCAGCAAGGGCAGCAAGGACGCCAAGGGCCGCAGGTCCGGCAGTAAGGCCGCCGCCAGGAAGGAGGCATCGTGACCACCACCGTCCAGGACACCCCCCGGCTGGCGGCCCCGGGCCCGGCCGGGGAGCGCATCAGCCTCCGCCAGGGCGTTCGCGACTCGCTCGTCGTCACCAAGCGCAACCTGCTGCGGATGCTGCGCATCCCCGAGATCATCATCTACGGCCTCGTGCAGCCCATCATGTTCGTGGTGCTGTTCGCCTACGTCTTCGGCGGCTCGATCAACATCCCGGGCGCCGGGCTCGACGCGGGCGCCTACCGGGAGTGGCTGATGGGCGGCATCTTCGCCCAGACCGTCACCTTCGCCACGGCGGGCGCGGGCGCGGGCATCGCCGAGGACATGCAGAAGGGCATCATCGACCGCTTCCGCTCGCTGCCCATGGCGCGCGGCGCGGTGCTCACCGGGCGCACCTTCGCCGACCTGGTCCAGACCGCGGTCACCCTGCTCGTGCTCGCCATCGTGGCGTTCTTCGTCGGCTGGCGCATCCACGACGGCGTGCTCAACGCGCTGGCGGGGTTCGGGCTGCTGCTCCTGCTCGGGTACGCCTTCACCTGGATCGGCGCCCTGATCGGCCTGTCGGTCCGCTCCCCGGAGGCGGCCACCTCCGGCGGCCTGATCTGGCTGTTCCCGGTGACGTTCATATCCGTGGCCTTCGTGCCCTCGGAGAACATGCCGGGCTGGCTCCAGCCGGTCGCCGAGTGGAACCCGTTCAGCGCCACCGTGCTGGCCGTCCGCGACCTGTTCGGCAACCTCCCGGCGGACTACAAGGCCCCGGACGCCTGGCCGATGGAGAACCCGGCGCTGGCCTCGGCCCTCTTCTCGGTGCTGATCATCGTGGTGTTCCGCTCCCTGGCGGTGCGCAAGTACAAGTCGGCCACGGCCTGATCCCCGGCTGGTCCGGCTGGTCCCGCTGATCCTGGGCTCGGCCCGGGATCAGCCGGGGCCGACCCGGCCGATCCGCGGCCCGCGGCCCGATCCGCGTGATCGGTTCCCCTTGCCACCACCTGGGCTGTTCGGGCAGCCTCACCCCGGGAATGGGTTCTCGTACACGCGGGAGATCCACGACGAAACGGGGAGGACATCCGATGGCGGGTCAGGCGGGGCTGACGGATCGACACCGGGCGGAGGTCGACCGGCTTCTGGTCCGGGCCGCCGCGGAGGAGGCGCGGACCTCCGAGGGCCGCATCGACGGCGAGCAGCTGGTGCGGCGGGCGCGCGGCACCCTGGACGAGATCGTCCGCCCGGCGCAGGAGGAGTACGACGCCTACCGGCAGGCCGAGGCGGACGCTTCCCCGGGCCGCCTGCGGGACCGTTTCGGCACCCGTGCCCTCGGCGGCGCCCTCGCCGCCGCCGCCGGCTCGGCCGTCGCCGCGCTGCTGCTCATCGGCAGCATGGACGACTCCGTCACCACGGCGTTCGGCGACGCCGCCATCGTCGCCGCCGCCGGGCTGCTCGGCTTCGCCCTGCAGACCGTCGTCGCCCACCTGTGGTCGGCGGAGCGGCACGCGGGCCGCCGCAACCAGCCCGGCGGCGTCGAGCAGCTCCGCCTCGCCTGGCTCGCCGCCGTCGAGGTGCGCGGCATCCGCCCCTACATGGACCACCAGCGTGCCGTCGCGCCGCGCAACAAGCCGCTCGCCCCCGGCGTTCCCGGCCAGCGCGAGTCGCGCCGCCCGCAGCCGCAGTCCCGCTCCCGGGACCGCAGCGGTGCGGCCCGCACCCGCACCACGCTGGCCCGCTCCTTCGACCGGCTGCCCGACCGCGGCCACCCCTTCATCGGCCGCCGCCGCGAGCTGACCCAGATCACCCAGTGGGTCAACCGCGACCGGGCCAGGACCGAGACCCGGCCCACCGTCGTCGTCCTCCACGGCCCTTCCGGCGCCGGCCGCACCATGCTCGCCGTGTGGGCCGCCCACGAGATGCGCGAGCTGTTCCGCGGCGCCTGCCTGGTCGACCTGCGCGGACAGAGCGTCGACCCGCTGCCCACCCGGGACGCCATCCTCCACCTGATGAACCGGCTCGGCGCCCCCCGCGAGCAGCTGCTGTTCCGCGAGGGCATCGGCCGCGGCGCCGACCCCGCCCACCTGCGCCGCCTCGCCGAGCGCTACCACCAGCACCTCACGGGGCTGCCGGTGGTGATCATCCTCGACGACGCCACCGACGCCGAGCAGGTGCGCACCCTCATCCCCGAGCGCTCCGACTCCCTCGTCCTCGTCACCGCCGCCGAGCCGCTGCCGCTCGACCCCGACCTGCCGGCCTCCGTCCACCAGCTCCACCTCGACGCCCTGGGCCGCGACTACGCCGAGGAGCTGCTGCGCGCCTCCGTCACCGACGGCGCCACCATCGCCCCCGGCCCCTACGACGCCGGCGCCTGGCAGCGCGTCACCGAGCTCTGCGACGGCCGCCCGCTGCTGCTGCGCCTGGCCGGCTCCGCCCTCGACGAGCGCTCCCCGGCGCAGCTCGCCGACGACCTCGGGGCGTACGGCGAGGGCCTGGACCCGGCCGAGCGGGCGCTGCGCATGCGCTACGCCGACCAGTCCGAGGCCGCACGCCGCCTGCTGCGCCGCCTCGCGCTCGCCGGCCGCGCCAGCCTCGGCGCCCGCGCCGCCGCCGCCCTGCTCGACGTCGGTCAGCAGGAGGCCGTCCGCCACCTGGAGGAGCTGACCCGCGCCGGCCTGCTGCGCCACGTGCGCGGCAGCCGCTACCGCCTGCACGACCTCGTACGCCGCTTCGCCCGCGCCCGGCTGTACGACGAGGAGAGCGACGAGGAGCGCTCGGCCGCCCAGGAGCGGCTGATCCGCAGCTACGCCGAGCTCGCCGACACCGTCATCCGCCTCGTCGACGGCAAGACCTCCACCCGCGCCGACGTGCTGCCCGCCGCCGCCGGCGGCCACGGCTTCCCCTCCCTGGACGCCGCCCTGCGCTGGCTGGACGACGAGACCAGCTTCATCACCGCCACCCTCCGCCACGCCGACGAGCGCGTCGACCGCCAGGCCGTCCAGCACCTGCTCGGCGCGCTGTGCGACTACTGCCTGCTGCGCGGCGACCTCTACCGCCTCGGTGAGCTGAACGAGCTGACCCAGGCCGTGAACCAGGGCCTGCTCACCCGCTCCGTGCAGTGGCGCACCGGCGTCGCCGCCCGCCAGCTCGGCGAGCTCGACAAGGCCCGCTCCACCCTCTCCTCCGTCGTCACCCTCTACCAGCAGGCGCAGAACGACGCCGGCACCGCCCGCGCCCTGCGCGACCTCGGCATCACCCTCCAGCACCAGGGCCAGCTCCGCGAGGCCGGACAGCGGCTGCGCGAAGCCCTGGACCTCCAGGAGGGCGACGCCCTGACCGGCGACCGGGCCTGGACCCTGCACGCCCTGGCCACCGTCGAGCGCGAGATGGGCCGCATCCACACCGCCCGCCGGATGCTGGCCGAGGCGCTGCGGCTGCACCAGGCCAGCGGCAGCGTCCACGGCGAGGCGTGGACCCGCTTCCAGCTCGGCCAGACCCTGCTGCGCGGCGGCAACATCCCGGACGCCGAGCACGAGATGCGTTCCGCCCTCGACCTCTACGAGCGCTCCCGCGACGTGCGCGGCGTGGCGTGGGCCGTGACCGAGCTGGGCCGCGCCCGGCTCTACGCCGGCGACCCGACCGCCGCCCTGGAGCAGCTGCGCGCCGCGCTGGGCCGCCACACCGAGACGGAGGACGCCCGCGGCGAGGCGTGGACGCTGTACTACCTCGGCCAGGCGCAGGAGGAGGACGGCGACCGCGCCGAGGCGGTGCGCACCCTGGAGCGGTCCCGCACCATGTTCTCCCGGATGCGCGACATCTACGGCCTGGCCTGCGCCCGCCACCACTCGGCCCGCGTCACGCGCGACCAGAGCGCCGACGCCACCGGCTCGCTGCGCAACACCGGCTTCGCCCGGCAGCTGCTGACGGAGGCCCGCCGCGACTTCCAGCGCTCCGGCGTCGTGCACGGGGAGGCGTGGACCTGCCTGGAGCTGGCCGTGATCGAGGCCGGCAACGAGCGGCTCGGCCAGGCGCTGGAGCTCGCCGACGACGCGCTGCGCCTCTTCGGCGAGGGGTACGGCGAGGGGCGGCCGGACGCCCGGGGCACGGACTGGGCGCAGTTCCTGCGCTGCACCCTGCTGCCGCTGGCCTCGCCGGGCGGCTCGGACGTGGGCGAGGCGGTCGCCCAGGAGGAGCTCTCGCAGCTGCTGCGCGAGGAGCACCCCCTGCGCGACCCTCACCTCACGGACTCGGCCAGCAGCTACGCCCTGATGCTGCAGCGCGGCCAGGGGCCGGAGTCCGGCTGGTCCGCGTGGCGACTCGGGATGGTCCCGCGACGCGGCGCCCGGGACCACTTCGGCGTCGTGTCCCGGGCGTAACGAACGTCCGGGCGGGTGTTGCGGGCGTCCGGGGCGCGGCGGGCGTCCCGGGCGTCGAAGGGTTCACAACGGTCGATCGTGTCGGAGTCGAGTGGTCGAGTGGTCGAAGGGTCGGACGACTCAGGCACTCAGGCCGAGGAGGAGGTGGCCCGCGCGGACGACCGCTCGCCACCGGCGGCGGCTCGCTCGGCGTCCTCCTCCTGGAAGTCGATCTTCCCCAGGTGCTTGCTCATGGACTTCAGCAGAATCCACACGCCCACGCCCAGGACGGCGAAGACGATGAAGCCCAGCACCCCCGGCGTCACCGTGTACTCGTCCAACTCCTTGGCGAGGGGTAGCAAATCAATCATGATCTCAATTCTGTCGGATGCCTGCGAACAGATCGGACTCGGGGAGTGAAGTATCCACCCGAGATCGGGCCAGCTCATAGTCCTCGGTCGGCCAGACCTCCTGCTGGAGCTCCATCGGCACCTTGAACCAGCCGCCGTCCGGGTCGATCTGCGTGGCATGCGCGATCAACGCCTTGTCGCGGACCGGGAAGAACTCCGCGCACGGCACCCGCGTGGTCAGCTCGCGCTCCGGCCGCTTGTCGGTGAACTCGTCCCAGCGCTCAAGCCACTCGCCGTACGGCGACTCGAGTCCCCGCGCCAGCATGGCGTTGTGCAGGGCCAGGGTGCGCGGCCGGTTGAAGCCCTGGTTGTAGTAGAGCTTCAGCGGCTGCCAGGGCTCGCCCGCGTCCGGGTAGCGCGCCGGGTCCCCCGCGGCCTCGAACGCCACCATCGACACCTTGTGGGTCATGATGTGGTCCGGGTGCGGATACCCGCCGTTCTCGTCATAGGTGGTCATCACGTGCGGCCGGAAGGAACGGACCAGCCGCACCAGCGCCCCGGCCGCCACCTCCACCTCCTGGAGGGCGAAGCAGCCCTCGGGCAGCGGCGGCAGCGGGTCGCCCTCCGGCAGGCCGGAGTCGACGAAGCCCAGCCACTCCTGCTTGACGCCCAGGATCTCCCGGGCCTCGGCCATCTCCTTCGCCCGCACCTCGTGGATGTGCTCCTCGATGTACGGGTCCCCCTGGAGCTTGGGATTGAGAATGGAGCCCCGCTCGCCACCGGTGCAGGTGGCGACCAGCACGTCCACGCCTTCGGACACGTACTTGGCCATCGTCGCCGCGCCCTTGCTGGACTCGTCGTCCGGATGGGCGTGCACGGCCATGAGTCGCAGCTGTTCAGTCAAGGATCGGTCCTCGTCGTAGTCGTCCGGCACACGCCTTCTATAGTGACCGATGGACCAACGCCTCTATTCCCGATTTTCTCTCCGACCGCTCCCGGCTCCCTGAGGACAACCGCCATGGCCAACGCCGCCGAGCCCCGCGCGGAACTCCCGCAGGGTCGGTACGGCCGCTCCGCCTCGGACAGCGCACGCACCGACCGGCGGCTGAAGATCATCGGCTTCGTGCTCGGCGCCGCGCTGCTGGCGTTCACCGCCTGGGCCGGGGTGTCGTACATCTCCGAGCAGCGCGTCTCCGGCGAGCTGACGACGTTCGACGTGATCTCCGACAAGGAGGTCGAGCTGAGCCTCGCGGTCCGCAAGCCCTCGGACGCGGTCGGGGTGTGCACGGTCCGCGCCCAGGCCGAGGACGGCCTGGAGGTCGGGCGGGCGGACTTCCGCTTCACCGACGACACCGGCGAGATCCACCGCTCGCTCACGCTGCGGACGACGGAGCGCGCCACCGCGATCGAGCTGCTGGGCTGCTCCGAGCCCTAGCCGAGGCCTGGCCGAGCCCTCGCCGAGCCCTGAGCCGATCACCCGGGCCGCGCCGAACCCGCGGGCGAGCTGCCCGGCGACGCCGCCGACCGCGCCCGCCGCGCCGGAGACGAAGACCACGTCCCCGGAGCCGACCCGGGCGGTCTCGGTGACGGCGATGTACGCGGTCAGGCCGGTCGTCCCGGGGGCGCCGAAGTTCTCCGGGGGCGGTTCGCCGACGGGGCGGGTTGCCAGGCGGGACTCGCGGCTGACGATCGCGTTGTCGCTCACGGGCGGCCACGCTCGGCGGCGCTACCCTGTGGGGGTATGCGACCTGCGCCGGAGGCCGGGCGAGATCGTCGACGGGCCTCAGGGTTTGTGCGCGGCAGCGGAGGGTAATCCTTCCGAACATCGATCGGCATTGTTAGAGTCGAGATTTCGATCGATGATCCGCCCGCCCAGGATCGCAACCATCCGGGTCGGGCGTCCTTTTTATCGCTCTGACCGTTTGTAGTCCCTCTCGTACCATCACCCGAGGAGCACCTGTGACCCAGACCAGCGACACTGTCACCTGGCTGACCCAGGAGGCGTATGACCAGCTCAAGGCGGAGCTGGATCACTTGTCGGGTCCCGCACGCGTGGAGATCGCCAAGAAGATCGAGCAGGCGCGAGAAGAGGGCGACCTCAAGGAGAACGCCGGGTATCACGCGGCCAAGGAGGAGCAGGGCAAGATGGAGGCGCGCGTGCGCCAGCTCACCCAGCTCCTGGAGAGTGCGCGCGTCGGGGAGGCCCCCGCCGACACGGGCGTGGTGGCGCCGGGCATGGTCGTGACCATCGCCTTCGACGGTGACGAGGACGACACGCTGACCTTCCTCCTCGCGTCCCGCGAGTTCGCCACCTCGGACATCGAGACCTACTCGCCGCAGTCCCCGCTGGGCAGCGGCGTCAACGGGAAGAAGGTCGGCCAGGAAGCGGAGTACGAGCTTCCCAACGGCAGCAGGACCCGCGTGAAGGTGATGGAGGCCAAGCCCTACCAGGCGTAGCGCGACGGCGGCACGGCGGATCGACCCCGGGACGGACGTGACGCCCGTCCCGGTCGGCGTCACCATGGAGACATGGCAAACCGACTCGCCGCAGAGACATCCCCCTACCTGCTGCAGCACGCGGACAACCCCGTGGAGTGGTGGCCCTGGTGCGCCGAGGCCTTCACCGAGGCCCGCCGCCGCGACGTGCCCGTCCTGCTGAGCGTCGGCTACGCCAGCTGCCACTGGTGCCACGTCATGGCCCGCGAGAGTTTCGCGGACGCCGCCACCGCCGCGTACCTCAACGAGCACTTCGTGCCGGTGAAGGTCGACCGCGAGGAGCGGCCGGACGTCGACTCGGTGTACATGGACGCGGTGCAGGCGGCGACAGGCCAGGGCGGCTGGCCGATGACCGTCTTCATGACCGCCGAGGGCGAGCCGTTCTACTTCGGCACCTACTTCCCGCCCGAGCCCCGGCCCGGCATCCCCTCCTTCACGCAGCTGCTGCAGGGCGTGCACGCCGCGTGGACCGAGCGGCGCGGCGAGGTCGACGGGGTCGCGGCGCACATCGCCCGCGAGCTGGCCGGGCGCGAGCTGTCCTACGCCTCGCCGCGCCCGCCCGGCGCGGACGAGCTGGCCGCCGCCGTCGCCGGCCTCGACCGGGAGTTCGACGCCGCGCACGGCGGCTTCGGCCGGGCGCCGAAGTTCCCTCCCGCGATGGCGCTGGAGTTCCTGCTGCGCCACCACGCCCGCACCGGCTCCTCCCGGGCGCTGGCGCTGGTAGAGCAGACCTGCGGGGCCATGGCGCGCGGCGGCATCTACGACCAGCTCGGCGGCGGCTTCGCCCGCTACGCGGTGGACGCGTCCTGGACCGTGCCGCACTTCGAGAAGATGCTCTACGACAACGCCCTCCTCGGCCGCGTCTACACCCACCTGTGGCGGGCCACCGGCTCCTCGCTGGCGCGCCGCGTCGCGCTGGAGACGGCCGACTTCATGGTGCGGGAGCTGCGCACCGCCGAGGGCGGCTTCGCCTCGGCGCTCGACGCCGACAGCGAGACGGAGGACGGCGGCCACGCCGAGGGCGCCTACTACGTGTGGACGCCCGACCAGCTCCGAGAGGCGTTCGGCGGTGACGACCGGACGGCCCGGCTGGCGGCCGGGGTGTTCGGCGTGACGGAGGAGGGCACCTTCGAGGAGGGCGCCTCGGTGCTGCGGCTCCACGGCGACGAGGCACCGGCCGAGCTGCGCGAAGCCCTGCTCGCCGTCCGCGAACGCCGCGCCCGCCCCGAGCGCGACGACAAGGTGATCGCCGCCTGGAACGGCCTGGCCATCGCCGCCCTCGCCGAGACCGGCGCCTGCCTGGACCGCCCGGACCTGGTCGAGGCCGCCGCCGACGCCGCCGAGCTGCTGGTCGCAGTGCACCTCACCGGCTCCGACGCCCCCGCGCGCCTCGTCCGCACCTCCCGCGGCGGGAGCGCCGGCCCGAGCGCCGGGGTGCTGGAGGACTACGCCGACGTGGCCGAAGGCTTCCTCACGCTCTACGCCGTGACCGGCGCCACGCGCTGGCTCGGCCACGCCGAGGCGCTGCTGGAGACCGTCCTGACCCGCTTCACCAGCCCGGACGGCGCGCTGTACGACACGGCCGACGACGCCGAGCCGCTCATCCGGCGCCCCCAGGACCCCACCGACGGCGCCACCCCGGCGGGCTGGACCGCCACCGCCGGTGCCCTGCTCTCCTACGCCGCCTACACCGGCAGCGCCCGGCACCGCAACGCGGCCGAGCGGGCACTCGGCATCGTCACCGCGCTCGGCACCCGCGCTCCCCGCTTCATCGGCTGGGGCCTGGCCGTCGCCGAGGCCGCGCTGGACGGCCCCCGCGAGGTGGCGATCGTCGGTCCCCGCCAGGACCCGGAGACGGCCGCGCTGCACCGGGCCGCGCTGCACGCCACCGCCCCCGGCGCCGTCGTGGCCGTCGGCGACCCTGCGGAGTCCGGGGCCCCCGGCACGCCGCCGCTGCTCGCCGACCGGCCGCTGCGCGAGGGCCGCCCGGCGGCGTACGTCTGCCGCCGCTTCGCCTGCGAGGCGCCGACCACCGACCCGGCCGCCCTCGCCGAGCAGCTGCGCTGACGCCCTCCGCTCCCTTCGCTCACTCCATGGGCTGGGGCTTCAGCACCACGAAGTCGGCCCCGGCCGGGTCGAGGCAGACGGCCAGCCGCCCCACGCCCTCCGCGTCCTCGGGCCCCATCTGCACGCTGCCGCCGCGCTCGGTGACGCGCGCGACGGTGGCGTCGCAGTCCTCCACCGCGAACACCGGGTGCCAGTACGCCCGGCCGCCGGTCAGCGACAGGTCCCGGGCGCGGAGCTGCATCATGCCGCCGTGCATCTCGTCCTGCCCGGCGCCGGACGGGCCGATCAGCGTGTACGTCCCGCCGTCCCCGGGCAGCGGCATGTCCTGCGTCTCCCAGCCGAAGAGGCCGCCGTAGAACGCCTTGGCCGCGTCGGAGTCCGTCGTGTAGAGCTCGATCCAGATCAGCGCGCCCGGCTCGTCGGTGGCCTGCAGCCCTCCGTCCTTGCCCGGCTGCATGACGGCGAACTGACCCCCCTGCGGATCGGTGAGCTGCGCCATGCGGCCGCCGTCCTCCTCCCCGACGTCGAACGGCGCGGCCCGCACCATGCCGCCCGCGTCCCGCACCGCCTGCGTCGTGCCGTCGGCGTCCTCGGTGGCGAAATAGACCATCCAGGCCGAACGCGCCCCCTCCTCGGTGAGCGGCCCGGCCGCACACACCGTCCTGCCGTTCAGCCGGAACAGGCCATACCCGCCCGCTTCCGGCCCCATCGGGCTGAACTCCCAGCCGAACACCGTTCCGTAGAAGTTCGCCGCCGCGGCGACGTCGGGGGCGCCCAGATCCAGCCAGCACGGCGAACCGGGCACGAAGTCCTTCGCGATCACAGCCAGTCCCTTCCTCGTGACCTTGTGGAATCGAGACTGGCACGGGCCACTGACAATCGCCGCCCGGCCGGTCCGTTCGAGGCACAAGCCGGGCGAAGCGCCCGCTGGACGGCGTAGCGCAACGCAGGGGCGCTGCTGTCAGGCGTGCCGGTAGGCGACGAGAGATATCCCCACGTAATGGACGACGAAGGCGGCGAGTGTGAACGAGTGGAACAGCTCGTGGAAGCCGAACCAGCGCGGCCACGGATCCGGCCGCTTGAGCCCGTAGATCACGCCGCCCATGCTGTAGAGCAGGCCGCCGGCGACCACCAGCGACAGCACCGCGACGCCGCCCGCGCGCAGGAAGTCCGGCAGGAAGAAGAGTGCGGCCCAGCCGAGCGCTATGTAGCACGGCGTGTACAGCCAGCGCGGAGCGCCGACCCAGAAGACGCGGAACGCGATACCCACGCTCGCCCCCGCCCAGATCCCCCACAGCAGGATCTGCTCGCGCGCGCCGTCCAGCAGCAGGATCGTGAAGGGCGTATACGTCCCCGCGATGATCAGGAAGATGTTGGCGTGGTCGAGCCGCCGCAGCAGCGCGGTGGCGCGCGGGCCCCAGTCGCCCCGGTGGTAGAGCGCACTGACGCCGAAGAGCAGGCAGGCGGTGAGCGTGTAGACGGCGCAGGCCACGCGCCCGCGCGGGCTGTCGGCGAGGGCCGAGAGGAAGAGGCCGGCGACCAGCGCGGCGGGGAACATGCCCGCGTGCAGCCAGCCACGCAGGCGCGGCTTGGCTGCGGGCGCTGCGGGCCCTGCTGCGGGCGCGGCCGTCGCTGCGGTCACCGCGGGCGTTTCTGGCGCGTCGAGCAGCGGCGCGGGCGTTGCTGCCGCGGCGCGGGCGGCATCCGGGGCGGGCCGAGTCATGCATTGATGCTAGCGACGCCGTCGCCCATGCTCACTTGAGCACGACTGGACACAGACGAGTAAAAAGGGGAGTATCAGATGAGCGCCATCCCTATCCAATGAGCGCGCATCGCCCAACTCAAAACGCCCATCCTCACCCTCACCCTCACCACCTGGAGCGAACGTGACGCTGACAGACGCCGGTGCCGTCGCCGCCCCCACCCGCCACCGGGAGCTCGCCGCCTGGGTCGACGAGATCGCCGCCCTGACGCAGCCCGACGAGGTCGTCTGGTGCGACGGCTCGCAGCAGGAGTACGACCGCCTGTGCGCCCAGCTCGTCGCCGCCGGCACCTTCACGCCGCTCAACGCCGACAAGCGGCCCGGCTCCTTCTACGCCGCCTCGGACCCGACCGACGTGGCCCGGGTCGAGGACCGCACCTTCATCTGCTCCGAGCGGGAGGAGGACGCGGGCCCCACCAACAACTGGCTGGCCCCTGCCCGCATGCGCGAGATCTTCACGGGCTCCGATGGCCTTTTCCGCGGCGCGATGCGCGGCCGGACCATGTACGTCGTCCCGTTCTGCATGGGCCCGCTCGGCTCCCCCCTCTCCGCGCTGGGCGTCGAGATCACCGACTCCGCCTACGTCGCCGTCGCCATGCGCACCATGACCCGCATGGGCAGCGCCGTGCTCAAAGCCCTCGGCGAGGACGGCGCCTTCGTTCGTGCGATCCACTCCGTCGGCGTCCCCCTCGCCCCCGGCGAGCGCGACGTCCCTTGGCCCTGCAACGCCACCAAGTACATCTCGCACTTCCCCGAGACCCGCGAGATCTGGTCCTACGGCTCCGGCTACGGCGGCAACGCCCTCCTCGGCAAGAAGTGCTACGCCCTGCGCATCGCCTCGGTCATGGCCCGCGACGAGGGCTGGCTGGCCGAGCACATGCTCATCCTCAAGCTGACCCCGCCCGGCGAGGGGCGCGAGCCGCGTTACATCGCCGCCGCCTTCCCCTCCGCCTGCGGCAAGACCAACCTCGCCATGCTCCAGCCAACCCTCCCCGGCTGGACGGTGGAGACCATCGGCGACGACATCGCGTGGATGCGCTTCGGCGAGGACGGCCGCCTCTACGCCATCAACCCCGAGGCCGGCTTCTTCGGCGTCGCCCCGGGCACGGGCTGGCACACCAACGCCAACGCCATGCGCACGCTGTGGGGCAACTCCGTCTTCACGAACGTCGCCCTGACGGACGACGGCGACGTGTGGTGGGAGGGCATGACCGATGAGCCGCCCGCCCACCTGACCGACTGGCGCGGCAACTCCTGGACGCCGTCCTCGTCCACCCCCGCCGCCCACCCCAACGCCCGCTTCACCGTCCCGGCCGCGCAGTGCCCGACCATCGCCCCCGAGTGGGACGACCCGGCAGGAGTCCCCATCTCCGCCATCCTCTTCGGCGGGCGCCGCGCCACGGCCGTGCCGCTCGTCACCGAATCCTTCTCCTGGCGCCACGGCGTCTTCCTGGGCGCCTGCGTCTCCTCCGAAAAAACAGCCGCGGCCGAGGGCACGGTCGGCGAACTGCGCCGCGACCCCTTCGCGATGCTCCCCTTCTGCGGCTACAACATGGGCGACTACTTCGCCCACTGGCTGCGCGTGGGCGCCACCGCCCCCGACCCCTCCCTCCTCCCGCGCATCTACTACGTCAACTGGTTCAAGAAGGACGCCTCTTCCGACGCCTCTTCCGACGCCTCCTCCGGCCGCTACCTGTGGCCCGGCTTCGGCGAGAACATCCGCGTCCTGAAGTGGATCACCGACCGCCTCGACGGCAACGCGGAGGGCGTGACCACCCCGATCGGCACCCTCCCGACTCCGGAGGCCCTCGACACGGACGGCCTGTCCCTTTCCGCTGCCGACCTCACCCACCTCCTGGAGGTGGACCGTGAGCTGTGGCGCGAGGAGGCGTCCCTCATCCCCGCCCACCTGCGCACCTTCGGCGACCACACGCCAGACGGCCTGTGGCAGGAGCACGAGGCCCTGACATCCCGCCTCGGCTGAGCCCGCCCACCCACCCCCCGACTGGGCCCCGCACAACGGAGTGCGGGGCCCCTTTTGTGCGGGGTTGGTGACAACCCGTTCGTGAGTCAGTCCGTACCGTTACGGTGGATGCTGATGGTCCATCAACCACGAGTCAGAACGGGACCCTTGTGAAGCGCCTCATCAGAACCACCCTCATCGCGACGACAGCCACCACGGCCTTGCTCCTGACCGCGTGCGGCGGTTCGGACGACAGCTCGGGGGAGGAGATCGAAGGCGTCGACGAGGGCGGGAACGACCAGGAGCAGCAGGAGGAGACAGAGGAGCCGCAGCAGACGCCGGACGGGGTCGAGCGCCCGGAGATCGTCCTGCCGGACGGTTTCGAGAACGTCTGGGAGGACTGGGAGTCGGACGACACGACAAAGCAGGCAATCCTGCACGACGTCCGGGAGGCACAGAACGCCGTGGATCTCGCCATCATGGAGCGCGACCCAGAGGCCGATTACGTCAGCTTCTATCACTCCGCCGAAGCGCTCGTTGGCGCAAAGGACTGGATCAACGAGTTCATCGATAATGACGGGACCGTCTCAGGTACTGTCCGATACTTCAATCCGGTGGTGAGCCTTCAGGATGATTCCGGCGCGACTGTCACATACTGCGCCGATGAAAGCGAGGCAACTGCCGTAGACGTCAACTCCGGAGAGCAGTTGTCCGAGGACACCGGTCGTCCCTATGTCTGGTACTCCAGCCTCTTGAAGAAGGACGATCAGGGAGTGTGGATGACCACCGTTGTCCAATCAGAACGACGTGCGGAGTGTTCATGAGGTACCTAGCGAGGCAGGCAGCCTTAGTCCTTTCCGTCACAGGAGTGTGGCTTGCCCTGGCGACACCCGCTGGAGCCGAGCTCAACATCGGAGACGAAGATTCGCGAGAAGAGGAGGAGGGCGGACAGAGCGACGGTGTCCTCACCGCCGAAGCCTCAGCGACAAACATCACGGTGAGCGGTGACACGGGCGGTGACGGCGGCAGCCTGGAACCAATCGAAAGCAGCTGGACGCCTCCCGTCTGCTGGTACGAGCCGTGGATGACCGCAAGGCAGTTCGCGGATGCTGTCGAACAAATGGCCCGAGAGAACGGCAGGGCCCATCGTGCGCTCAACATCAACTCTCCTGCCAATGCGTTTATCGACATCTATCGGGACAATGAGCCCGAAGGATGGGCGTACAACTCTAATAGTGAATTCGAGCTCCGTGGCTACGAGAACTACAACCTCGACGCCGAGGAAGAGGGACTCTGGTGGCGCCCGGTGAAAAATCCAAACCGGGAAAGCGAGTATCAGTCCGGGAGCGACTGCGTTGAGCCCATCTTCTGGGGCGATCCGGTCGAAGTACCCGAGGTCGAAGACTCCATCACCGACGAGGTGCTCGCCGAATACGCCTACGACGAGATCGACATCCCCGAGACCGAGATTGAACTGAACCCCGAGGGCACGCAACTCGTTAACCTCCCTACCTGGATCTGGCTCAACGCATCCGACATCGAACCCCGCACCGTCCGCGCCGAGCTGCCCATCAACGGCCTGTGGGCGGAAACCACTGCCGAACCCGTCTCATTGACCATCGAACCGGGCACGGAGGACGCCGAGCTCTTCCCGTCCGACGGCGAGTGCGAGATCGACGAAGACGGCCGGATCGGCGAGCCTTACGAGCGCGGCCGCGCCGACGAGGATCCGCCGTGCGGGGTGATGTACACGCGGGCCACCCACCACGTGGACTCCTACGAGCTGACCGCCAGCCTCACCTGGGAGGTCCACTGGACCGGCTCCCAGACCGAGGGCGAGCAGCCCCTGCCCAGCGGCACCTTCGAGACCACGCACACGATCGTCGTCGACGAGTCCCAGACCATCGTCCGGTAGCGGGACACCGGTCACGGCTGGTGAACTTCGGACAGCGATCCGCTACCGTAGCCGTCGGTCAACACGTGGCCACACGCGCACGTTACAGCGGCCGGGAGGGGAGCCCGGCGGGAGGGGGCACAATTCGCATGAGCGACAACGAGAACTGGCGGAGCGCCAATCCGGATCACTTGGAGCACCTGGCGGATCTGCTGGACGCGAGCGGCAGGAGCAGGTCAATGGAAGACGTGGCCTCTCGCCTGAGCGAGATCTTCCGGGACGCCTCGGAACTCGACGCCTCGGCCGAGTTATCCCGGCTCCGGCCGCTGCTGACCTGGCTGACGGAGACGGCGCCCCAACTCCGTGAGAACGCCCGGCTCCTGCGCGGCGACGACCCTCCCCTGTGGAGCGAACTGCTCGACAGCGTGAACCCGTTCTACGACGACGGCGGCACTTACGCCCTCCGCGTGCCCGGGCAAGAGGATGCGAACGAGTTCGTCCAACTCGCGAACAACGAGGAATGGACCGAAGAAGACCTCCGCGAGATGGCCGACCTGCTCGAACAGTGGGACAACAACCCGGCCTTCGCCGGCTACCTCGTCGACGAGATGGGCATGGAGGAGTACCTGCGCCTGGCCCAGCGGATCGACCAAGCGGGCACCGAAGGGATCGGCGGCGAGGACTTACTCACGACTCTCGACACCCGCATGGGCAACGTCCTCAACGCCTCGCTCCAGGTCCCCGGACAGCCGCGCCCGCTGGTGGGCGAGGATGAGGAGGACATGACCCCGGGCTCGACCGCGTACCAGCGGTGGATCGCCACCACCGCCCAAGGCCAGCGCTACCAAGCACGCCTCTCCGCCCTCCAGGCACTCGGCGGTGACCGGCTCATCGAACCCGAGCCCGATACGTTGATGCAGGAGAACGACCCGCGCTTGGGTTACGACGTAGCCCTCGAACTCCTCGAAAGCTCGACCAGGCCCATCGACGAGCAGTTCTTCGACCAGACCATGAACCACCTCATGGATTTGGAGAGAACCAACCCGGACATCTGGAGCACCGACCGCTATCCCGTGGACGACTTCACAATGACCGAGGACGGTTGGGGCCCGAATCCCGACGCTGGATGGGGCCCGGAGAACGACGCCACCGACCGCCTCCTCGGCATCGGCGGCAACAGCAATCCGGACGCGGTCGAGGCGTTCTTCGATCCGGAGACGAACCCGGGAAATCTGGATTACTTCATTGGTGAGGGGGAGGGTGTCCGCTACGTCACATACGGAGAAGGCGACTTCGGCGCGGCGGTGGCCACATCCCCCGGCGGCTATCCGGGCCTCAATAAGGCGCTGGAGGCGGCCGCTACCGGCTATCCCCCAGGGACTGACCCGCAGCAAGGTGACCCTGGACCCTCCGAGGCCAATGCGCGTATCGCGGAACAGACGTGGAACACCTTCGCCGCCGAATATACGAGCGTTCCGTTCGCCGAAGAGATTGAAGACTCCCGGCTCGTCGAGGGAGGTCACTTCCAGTCCCTTCGCCCAGCGATGGGACAGATCGCGGCTACCTATATTCCCAGCATCCAGGGCGCGATCTCCGGGGAGAGTCTTCAGCCCACCGGCAACCCCAACCCAGCATTTGACTCTAGCGGCCATACGCAGATGCTTCTCTATGAACTTGGCAAGGATCCGGAGATCTATCATGCTGTCACCGCCGCTAATAACGCCTACACTTTTCTCACCGTCGATTACGCTATCAACGGCGACCACGACAGCGAATACGCAACGCCCTCCCAGCGTGTGGAATGGGCAACCGACGCGAGCGGCATGGTCGCAGGCATCATGACCGATTCGCGCGCCACAGCTGTGTACGCCGAGCAGACAGCGGAAGACGGGGAATTTGCCACCACGTTTGACGAAGCCAAGCAATGGGCCGATGTCGCGGCGGCCACTCTGGGCGTTGTTGTGGGCGGCGGCGCAGGGGCAGCCCTGGCCTTGGGCGCTGCCGAGGTCACCCGGTCAATCCACGGGACATTCGAAGCCGATGACACAGAAAGTGCTGCCGCACAATATAACAGACAGTATAACGAGTCCATGGCGCAGCATCGAGACCGAGTGGCGGAGATGGCGGTCAGAATAGCGGTGTCTGATCAAGGACTAAACTTTACGGCCGACGAAGTACGCGACCTTGTGCAAGGTGCTCATGATGGTTCGCAGAGTGGCTTTCTAGGAGGTTCGCTTGTGGGTCGCGGCCCACTTCAAGAAGATCAGTAGCAGTGTCACGTGATCTCTGAGCGTTTCTCCCGGAGGCGTCAATGAGGCTGGCAAAGAATTTCACGCTTATCGCGATGCTTGCGGTGTGCACTTTCTCCTGCACTAATGCCGGGGATGGCGAAAGGCGGGAATATGACATCCCCAAACCGTTGTGCAAAATAGATGTCGATCCTTCGCTTTATGGTCCTCTGTTTCCACCTGGAGAATCGGTCGACGTCACTGATTATAACGATGATATTGGAGGCGGGCATCTTAGTGCTACGGGGGAATGCATCGTTGATGTGGATGGGGCAAGGGCCATTTATATAGAGATTCGCGCGGCGGACTCATCTCTTCATTCCGGAGTTGACTTCTACTTGCTGAACTACTTGGACAGAAGGGGTGATGTTGGAACTTATACGCTCCACGATGCGCGACAGGTGGCTGATAGGCCACGCGAGACGTGGGTGTGGCCCGACTTCGCGGCCACGAGTCTCCTCTGCGCGTCGTCGAGCGTTGACTTTCCCGCCATCATCGTATCCGTGAGGCTCGACTGGGTGGGTAGCGAAGATTACAGCGAGCAGTTGCAGGACTTTATCGGGCCTTTCGCTGATGAACAGCTCCGGAGAATCGGCGAACGGGCCTGCACCCCCGCCTGACTTCAGGAACACGCCTACGCCCGGTCCAGGCGTAGCCGCTCCGCTCGTGGCAGGCCTGCCACCACCAAGTCGTAGGAGTCTTCGATCATGTCCCGGACCATTCCATCCGGGAGGGAGCCGTCGAGCGTGACCGTGTTCCAGTGGCGCTTGTTGAGGTGCCACCCCGGCGCGATTGCCGCGTGGGCGGCGCGGAGCTGGACGGCCAGGTCCGGGTGGCACTTGAGGCTCACCTTCAGCGGGTGCTCGTCCAGTGCGCTGAAGGCGAAGATCTTCCCGCCGACCTTGAACGTGGACACTCCCGGGTTTTGGGGGAAGGGGAAGTCCTCGTGGGTGCCGTTCAGGTCGAGGCAGCAGGCGCGCAGCTCGTCGGGGGTCATGCCCTCCACTATGACGTGCCCGTCACTTTGGGGATGAATGGCACGGTGTAGCCGGGCTGTTTGACCCCGATCCCTCACGCACGCGGGGAGAGCCTGCCGCCGAGCGTGAACCAGACGATCTTCCCGGGCCCGGGGACGTGGTGGCACACGCCCCAGTCGGTGGCGTAGAGGGAGATGAGGAACAGGCCGCGTCCGTGCTCGGCATCGGGGGACGGGAGGCATTCCGCGATCAGCGGGGTGCCGGGGGCCTGGTCGTGGACGACGATGCGGACGGTGCCGGTCGGGGTCCACTCACCGTGGACGGTGATGGGGGTGAGGGAAGGGCCGCCGAGCGAGGCGGTGACGGCGTTGGTGACGAGCTCGGAGGTGAGGAGGGTGGCCAGCTCGACGAGTTCCGCGCCGGTGGGCAGGGCTGGTGCGAGCGCGATGCGGACGGCGTCCCGGGCTCCGCGCACCCAGTGGGGCTGGGGCGGGAAGGTGAGCGAAAAGGCACTGACACGTGCGGCTGCGGTGGTTGGACACATGGAGGTCCGGCCTTCCTGTTGAGTCCTGTTGAGGACCCGACCGGCCAGCCGTGTCATTGCCGCGGCTCCAACGGCCTTGGTGCGCGGTGCGCTTCGGTCCTACGGACGGTCGGGGCAGGGATGCCCCTGACGCTAGGATCTGTAGTCCCAGAGTTGCAACTCACTGGAGCGGATTCACTCCATCGAGTGACTGCGCTCATATCTGGCGGTGCCACGGCTGTGCCCGTGGGGGAAGTTGAAGCATGGGACTGCGTGCGAATCCGACTCAGCAACAGAAACGCCTAGGTCAGGAGCTTCGGAAACTGCGCGAGGCGTCAGGCGTGGGGACGGCAGAGGCGTGTTCCCGGGTAGGGCTGGGCAAGCCGCACCTGAGCCACATCGAGGCCGGGCGGACAGCCTGCCCGGAGCCTCGGTTGCGGGCCTTGCTCGACGCCTACGGTTGCAGTGATGGCACTCTGACCGAGGCCCTTGTCAGGATGACGCGAGCGACGGGCAAGGGATGGTGGACGCGGTACGGCGAGGTGCTCGACGAACGAGCCCGCGACCTGGCCGAGTTGGAGTCCGCCACCGTCGCCTTCCGCTCCTTTGAATGGCTCCACGTGCCCGGTCTGCTCCAGACCCCGGACTACATGCGGGAGATCTTCGCGGGGCGGAACCCGGAGGTGTCGACCGTGCTGATCGACAAGTACATCGAGTTCCGGCTCAGGCGCCAGCAGGTCCTGACCGAGGAGCCCCTGCCCCACTACCACGCGGTCGTCCACGAGGCGGCCTTCCACATGCACTTCGTCAGCCGCAAGACGATGCGGGGCCAGCTGCAGTACCTCGTCGAGGCCGCGCAGTTCCCCAACGTCACCGTTCAGCTGCTGCCGTTCAAGGCCGGGTCATACCCGGCCATTGCCGGGGCTCCCTTCACGATCCACGATCAGGAGGCGCCTCAGCTCGCCACCGTGTACGTCGAGCAGCCCCTCAACCCGCTCTTCCTCGGCGACCGGTTCCACATCGACCAGTTCGGCACGGACTTCGCGCGCATGAGTAGCGTGTCTCTGGCGCCGCTGAATCCGACGGAGGCCCACGAGGAGAGCTCGTTCGGACTCGTGCAGCATCTGCGTTACGTCCTGTAGGAGGGGCACATGTCGAACCTCACCTGGCAGAAGTCCAGCTTCAGCACGGGCGACCCGAACCAGAACTGCCTCGAAGTGGCCCAAGGGCCCGAAGGGCACGGCGTGCGCCTCCGCGAGAGCGAGGACCCGGCCGCCGTCCTGACCACCACCCCCACCCGCCTGGCGGCGTTGCTCAGGTGCCTCCGGCAGGGGCCGGCGCTGCCGCGATGACCTCGGCTGCTCGCGACGGCCATCCTCGCGCCGCTCCGGGGGTCCTGCCGCTGGGCGAGCGGGGACGATCCCTGACCTCCGCCGACAGTTCAACGCCGTGATGTGAAGGGGCGGTTCCGGACGGGGAGGCCCTCGGGGCATGCCTGCGGCGATCTGGGCGCGGGCCGAATCCTTTCGCGCGGCCCGCGCCTCTTATACCTGGCCCGACCCAACGTCGGGCCAGGACCTGGAGGTTGTCGTGATCGTTGGCATCGGGATCGCCGTTGGCGTGGTGCTGCTCTGCGCGTGCGTGTTCGTCATGAGGCGCAGGCGAGGTGAGCGTGGCTGACTCCGCCTGGCCCAGCGAACAGCTGATCGTCGCCGCGCAGCGCGGTGATGTGGATTCGATCGCCGCGTTGGTGGCGGGCTCACACCCGAACGTGCGGCGCTTCGCCCGCTCCCTCTGCGCGACCCCGGAGGACGCCGAAGACGCGGCGCAGGAAGCCTTGATCATCCTGTACCGCAAGATCGGGATGCTGCGGGCCTCCGGCGCACTGGCGTCGTGGATGTTCCGCATCGTCCGCAACGAGTGTCTACGGCGCGCACGGATGATGACGCGGGAACACCGGGAGCACCCACCCTCGCCGGACACCGCCGTGGACTCGGCCGAGGACGAGGCGCTGCGACGCCTGGACGCGGGCAGGGTGGCGGCGGCGGTCGCCGCGCTGCCACCCGACCAGCGCCGGGTGCTGATCATGCGAGACATTCAGGGCCACAGCGGACGGACGGTCGCCGATGCGCTGGGCCTCAGCACGCCGGCGATGAAATCGCGTCTGCACCGAGCACGCGCAGCGCTGCAACACGCGCTCCGTGCCACACCTGACTCAGCTCCTGCGAGGAAACGATGACCGGGACGAAGGCTGACGGTCCCGGGTTCGCGAGCGCCTCGCTGCCCCGGCACCTGATGCGCGGCGCGGTGGGATTCGGCGCGCTGGCCGGCTCGGTCGCACTCATACCGGCCCTCGGGCCGGTCAGCCTGGTGCTCCTGCCGGCCGGTCTGCTCGCGTTGCGCGGGTGCCCGATGTGCTGGACGGTCGGGCTGGTGCAGACCATTTCCAGGGGCCGCCTGCGGCGCGCCTGCGAGGACGGCCAGTGCAAACTGGCCGTCGCGGGCGATCTCATGGATGCGGCGCCTGACAGGGCGCGGGAGCAGTAGGCCTTCCGCGAGTCGGGCCCTGCGGCGTCGGCGGAGGAGGCCGGGGAGCCATGGGCTGCTAGTACTGCGCGTACCCGTCCAGGAAGGAGCCGATCCGCTCGATCGCGTCCGACAGTTGATCGGCCTGCGGCAGGGTCACGATCCGGAAGTGATCGGGCTCCGGCCAGTTGAAGCCCGTGCCGTGCACGATCATGATCTTCTCGGCCCGCAGCAGGTCCAGGACCATCTGGCGGTCGTCCTTGATCTTGTAGACCTTCGGGTCGAGCCGCGGGAAGGCGTACAGCGCGCCCTTCGGCTTGACGCACGTCACGCCCGGGATGCGCGTCAGCATCTCGTACGCCACGTCCCGCTGCTCCCGGATCCGGCCCCCCGGCAGCACCAGCGACTCGATCGACTGGCGGCCGAAGAGCGCCGCGGCCACCGCGTGCTGGGCTGGCATATTCGCGCACAGGCGCATGTTTGCCAGGATCGTCAGACCCTCGATGTAGTTGGCGGCGTGCTTCTTCGGGCCGCAGACCGCGAGCCAGCCGCAGCGGAAACCGGCCACCCGGTAGTTCTTCGACAGGCCGTTGAAGGTCAGCGTCAGCAGGTCCGGCGCGAGAGCCGCGGTGGGGGTGTGGGTGGCGCCGTCGTAGAGGATGCGGTCGTAGATCTCGTCGGAGCACAGCACGAGGCGGTGGCGGCGGGCGACGTCGGCCAGCCGCCGGACCATCTCCTCGCTGTATACGGCCCCGGTCGGATTGTTGGGGTTGATCACGACCAGGGCCTTGGTCCGGTCGGTGATCTTGCGCTCGATGTCGGCCACGTCCGGCATCCACTCCGCCTGCTCGTCGCAGCGGTAGTGCACCGCGCGCCCGCCCGCCAGCGCGACCGAGGCGGTCCACAGCGGATAGTCGGGAGCCGGGACGAGCACCTCGTCGCCGTCGTCCAGCAGCGCCTGCATGGACATCTGGATCAGCTCGGAGACGCCGTTGCCCAGGTAGACGTCCTCGACCGAGAGCATGATGCCCTTGGTCTGGTAGTGCTGCATCACCGCGCGCCGCGCGGCCAGCAGCCCCTTCGCGTCGCCGTACCCGTGGGCCTCGCCGACGTTGCGGAGGACGTCCTCCAGGATCTCCGGCGGGCACTCGAAGCCGAACGCCGCCGGGTTGCCCGTGTTGAGCTTCAGGATGCGGTGGCCCGCCGCCTCAAGCCGCATCGCCTCTTCGAGCACCGGGCCACGGATCTCGTAGCAGACGTTGGCGAGCTTGGTTGACTGGATCACCTGCATGCCCGCCACCTTACGGCCGTGTAACGCCGGGCGCGCTGTGTTTTCCCCCACCCAGGTGGTGGAAGAGGCTCTCAGACGGGGGGAGCAAGGATGCGCCACAGCATGACCCTTTCGTCGCGCTCCGTTGACCCAACCCTTACTCGGTGCTAGGTAGAGTCCTGCTGTGGCAGCCATGGGGGCCGCGCTGCCGCGCGCACTCGGTGACTCGGAGTTTCTATGCACATCGCCATGCAGGTCGCGATGGACAGGCTCGCACTCGACAGACTCGGAGAGGAGGTCGTCGACCACCGCTTCAAGGGGCTCCCGCCCGACGCGGCCGGGATCACCGTCCGCGAGCTGGCGGCACAGCGGCGCGACCTCTACGCCGGCGGGTTCACCACGCCGATCCTCACGCTCTCCGCCGAGGCGGTCGACCACAACCTCCGCTGCCTCGACCGCTTCGCCAGCCGCCACGGCCTGGCGCTCGCGCCGCACGGCAAGACCACCATGGCGCCGCAGCTCTTCCACCGGCAGCTCGAACACGGCGCCTGGGGCATCACCCTCGCCGTGCCGCACCAGGTGCGGGTCGCCCGCGCCTTCGGGGTGCGGCGTGTCTTCCTCGCCAACGAGGTGGTCGACCCCGCCGCCCTGTCCTGGCTCGCCGCCGAGCTGCGCGCCGATCCCTGCTTCCGCTTCATCTGCTACGCCGACTCGGTGCGGGGCGTCTCGCTGATGGACGCCGCGCTGCGGACGACGGCTCGCAGGGGACCGCGGGCCCGCCCGCTGGAGGTGGTGGTCGAGCTCGGCGTCCCCGGCGGCCGCACCGGAGTGCGCGGCCCGGGCGAGGCGGCGGCCGTCGCCGATGCCATCGCGCGCACGGACACCCTGCGCCTCGTCGGCGTCGCCGGGTACGAGGGCGAGGTGCCGAACGCCGACCCCGTCGCCGTGCGCCGCTGGCTGAGGGAGCTCTGCTCGCTGGCCGTGGCGTTCGACCGGGCCGGCCGCTTCGCCGACCTCGACGAGATCGTCGTCAGCGCGGGCGGCAGCGCCTGGTTCGACGTGGTCGCGGAGGTCTTCGACGCCATGCCCGATCTCTCCCGCCCGGTGACGAAGATGCTGCGCTCGGGGGCGTACCTCAGCCACGACGACGGGCACTACCGCACGGTCACGCCGTTCAACCGCATCCCCAAGGAGGGCTCGCTGCTGCCCGCCTTCCGCCTCTGGGCTCAGGTGATCTCCCGCCCCGAGCCGGGCCTGGCCCTCCTCAACGCCGGCAAGCGGGACATCGCGTACGACATGGGCCTGCCGCAGGTGCAGGCGGTCCGTGAGCCGGACGGCCGGGTGCGCGGCGCGGGCGGGCTCAGCCTGACGCGCCTCGCCGACCAGCACGCCTTCCTCGCGGGCCCGGCGGGCAGCTCCGTCATGCCCCGCGTCGGGGACTGGGTGGCGCTGGGCATGTCCCACCCCTGCACGATCTTCGAGAAGTGGCCGATGATCCCGCTGGTCGCCGGGGCCGGCACCGTCGTGGACTACGTCCGCACCTTCTTCTGACCTGTATCTGACCGGTGTCCGGCCGATGTCCGGCTGATTTCCGCCGCAACAAACCTCGCATCCCGCGCATCTGTAGGGGTGGGGTGTGCCGGGAGACAGGGGGTCCCGGCACATTTCCCCCAGTGCTCCGCTGTTTACGCGCGGGGGTATGTCGATAAGCTGCCCAACTGGCGAGACTCTCAACGCGAGACACTCAACGACGTCACGTCAGGTCGAGGCCCAGGGGGAGCGGCATGCCGATTGCCATCGCGGTCACCAGCGCCGACCTCGTGCTGCCGCCCACGGACCAGCACACCCCCGGCGCCCACGTGCTGACCCCGCCCGGGCAGCAGGACTTCGCCGCCGCCCTCGCCGAGGTCGGCGCCCTGCTGCAGCGGCACGGCTACCTCATCGCGCTCTATCCCGCGACCACGCCCCGCGCCCACGTGCAGCGGCTGCACGCGGTGCGCGCCATGCTGGAGTCCGACCGCATCGCGCTGCTGCCCAGCGCCCTGCCGCCGCTCGGCACCGCCGTCCTCGTGCGGCAGCTGCGTCAGCTCTCCGTCTGCGACTTCAGCCCCGGCGTGCTCGGCGCCGCCGCACGCCTCCTCGCGCACTACATCTACGCCGGGGCGCTGCTCGGCTCCGCCGCCCGGCTCGACCGCCTGCCCGTCGCCCTGCCGCAGCCCGTGCCGGGCGGGGCGCGCCCGCCCGCCGGCCAGTGCGCGGTGCTGGCCGGGCCCACGCCGCAGCTCGTCCAGGCGGACGGCGAGGGCGCCCTGGCCGGGCCCCAGTTCTCCACCGCCCTCACCTACGCGCCCGGCAGCCTCGGCAGCGAGTGGGTGACCGGGCGTCTGGCGCGGCAGTGGCACGTGCAGGCCGTCCACCCGGTGCCGATGCCCGCCTCCTCCGCCACCTGGTGGGCCACGCCCAAGATCGTGGAGTTCGCCGCGGCCATCCCCGACGTCTCGCTCCTCTACCAGATGGTCAGCTCGGTGCGTCAGGAGGCGTGTCACTGGTGCGGGCTGACGCTGATCGGCGACCGCTGCGCGTTCTGCTCGGCGCCCGTCGCCCAGCCAGAACGCCGCCCCCGGGCCATAGCGGCAGGCGCGGGCGCGCGCCGCCGGGCCCTCGCCCCGGGCGCGGGACGCGCCGGATGACGCGGCATGACGCACGGAGGACGCCGGATGGCGCCCGGACGACGACGGACGGCGACGGACGACGCCGGATGACGCCGAAGAACCCAGAAGGCAGACAAGGTAGACACGTCTCATGAACGCTCGTCAGCGACGCGGCCTGGTGCTGCTGGTCGTCTCCGTCCTGCTCGCGCTTGCGGCGTTCGCCGGCGTGATCGCCGTGATCGACGACGTGGAGTCCAAGGTCGGCCCCGAGGCCACGGCGTACGAGCTGAGCGAGGACGTGGAGCCCTACGAGGAACTGACGCCCGACCAGCTCCGCAAGGTGACCATGCCCGAGCGGTACATACCGCGGTCGGCCGTCACCGAGCTCGGCCAGATCGAGGACCAGGTGGCGGTGGGCCCGCTGCGCGAAGGCTCCCTGCTGCAGACCGACATGATCACCGACCGTCCGGAACTCGACGCCGGCCAGCAGGAGATAGCGGTCATGATCGACGCCTCCACCGGCGTGGCCGGGAAGATCTATCCGGGCGCGCTGATCAACATGTACGCCGCGTTCGAGGTGCAGGGCAGCTCCGGCACGGAGGAGAACTCCTTCGAGATGGTGCGGCTGATGGTCAACAACGCCGAGGTGATCGAGGTCGGCGACCTCACCGAGGTGGAGGACGACGAGGACAACACCACCGAGGCGGTGCCGATCACCTTCGCCCTCGACAACGAGGACGCGCAGCGCGTCACCTTCGCCGAGGCGTTCGCCGAGGAGGTCCGGTTGGCGCTGGTCGCCCCCGGGGACGAGGAGGAGGTTCCGGACGAGGAGCGCAGCTACACCATCATTGGTGACAGCCTCGGCGATCCCCACGCGGATCCGGGGACACTGTTCCCTCCGGAATGATCCCGGAATGATTCCCGAATGAGGGGCCGCGAAGTGGGCAGATCCGGCGTGAGTGGCGTTCGCGGCGTTCGCGGCGTGAGCGGCGCAAGCGGCACGAACAGCAGGCGCAGGTGGGAGAGATGACGACGCGCATTCTGCCGGCGGTGGGGGACCCGGACACCGCCCGCTCCCTGATCACGCTGCTCAGCCAGCTCCCCGACAGCGAGCCGCTGCGCTCCGTCCCCGACTCCTCCACCCTGCTCGACACCCTCGCGGCCCTCACCCACGAGACCGTCGGCGACCTGCCCGACGTCGTCGTGGTGCACGAGGGCATCGGCCCGCTGCCCGCGCTGGAACTGATCCGCGAGGTGGCGTTGCGCTTCCCCGCCGTCGGCGTGGTCCTCGTCTCCGCCGACGCCACCGCCGGGCTGTACTCGGCGGCCATGGACGCGGGCGCCCGCGGCCTGGTCGGGCTGCCGCTGGCGTACGACGAACTGGCCGCCCGGGTCGCCGCCGCCGCCCAGTGGGCCGTCGGGATGCGCCGGCACCTGGGCGCCGAGCAGCAGGCCGTCAGCGGGCCCGGGGGACAGATCATCACCGTCTCCGGCGCCAAGGGCGGCGTCGGGGCCACGCTGGTCGCCACGCAGCTCGCGCTGGCCGCCCAGACCGCCGGCCCGCCGGAACGCGGCGCCATCCTCGTCGACCTCGACCTGCTCTGCGGCGACGTCGGCTCCTACTTCGACGTGCAGTTCCGGCGTTCGGTCGCCGACCTCGCCGGGATCGCCGACATCTCGCCGCAGGTCCTGGCCGAGGCCGTCTTCGCCCACGACACGGGCCTGTCCATGCTGATCGCCCCGGCCGAGGGCGAGCGCGGCGAGGACGTCACCGACGCCACCGCCCGCCAGCTGCTGACGGCCGTCCGCTCGCGCTACGACGTGGTCGTGGTCGACTGCGGCTGCCAGATGAACAGCGCCAACGCCGCCGCCGTGGAGATGGCCGACACCGCCGTGCTCGTCACCACGCCCGACGTGATCTCGGTCCGTGCGGTCAACCGCATGGTGCGGATGTGGGACCGGCTGCGCATCCGCAAGGCGTCCGAGACCCTCACGGTCGTCAACCGCCTCGGGCGCACCAGCCACATCCAGCCGCAGCTCATCTCCCGGATCACCGGCACGCAGGTGGCGCGCAGCGTGATCCCCGCCAACTTCCGCGAGCTGCAGGAGGCGATGGACGCCGGCCGCATCCAGGACCTGGACCCGCGCGGCCCGGTGCGGCGCGCCATGTGGTCGCTCGCCGCCGAACTCGGTCTGACCGCAGCGGAGTCCACGGCGGCGGGCGGCGGCAGACGCCGGGGCAGACGCGGATGACCAGGGGCCAACGGGATCGCGGCGCGGTGCTGGTGGAGTTCGCCGGGCTCTTCCCGCTCATCCTGGTGATGTTCGCCGCGATCTGGCAGTGCGTCGTCATCGGTTACGCCTTCTCGCTGGCCGGGAACGCCGCCGACACCGGCGCGCGGGCGGCGTCCGGCGCGTCGGGGGGAGAGGCGGAGGCGGCGTGCGAGGCGGCCGCGCTGGAGCACGTGCCGGGCGGGTGGGACGCCGAGGTCTCCTGCCCGCTGGAGGGCAACCTCCGCAAGGCCACCGTCGACCTGCAGGTCCCCGTCCTCTTCCCCGGCGCGTTCAACCTCCCGGTCACGGTCACGGGCACGGCCGGCACCACCGAGGAGGGGCCGTGAGTCCCCGCGGCCGGCGCGACCGCGGCGTCACCGCCGTGGAGTTCGCGGGCTGGGTGCCGATCCTGCTGATCGTCGCGCTCGCCGCGTTGCAGCTCGGCATCGTCGGGTACGCCGCGCTCCAGGCCGGCACCGCCGCGCGCGCCGCCGCCCGCACCGCCTCGCAGGAGGAGATCGCCGACGAGGCCGCGGCCGACGGGCGGGCCGCGATCAACGGCTCGCTCACCGTCGACATCGCGATCGACCCCTGCGGCGATGAGGCCACGGCCACGGCCCGCGTCACCATCCCGTCCGTCATACCGTTCATCGACGACTTTGACGAGGCGAGCCGCACCGTCACCATGCCGTGTGACTGAAAGGAGGCACCGCAGATGAGCCTCAGGTCCCGCGTACAGGCCCCGGACGAGTCGGCCCGCGTCGGCTCGGGCGACAGCCGCCTCGTCGCGACCTACCGCGCCAAGCTGCTGGAGGAGATCGACCTCGCCGAGATGTCATCCCTCGGCACGGCCGACCGCCGCGACCGCCTGGAGCGCGTGCTCGGCCACATCCTCAGCCGCGAGGGCCCGGTCCTGTCCACCCAGGCCCGCGCCCTCCTCATCCGCCGCGTCGTCGACGAGGCGCTGGGCCTCGGCATCCTCGAACCCCTCCTCGAGGACGCCTCCATCACCGAGATCATGGTCAACGGCCACGAGCAGATCTACGTCGAACGCTCCGGCCGCGTCGAGCGCCTCCCCCTCCGCTTCGCCTCCGAGGAGCAGCTGCTCCAGACCATCGAACGCATCGTCTCCGCCGTCAACCGCCGCGTCGACGAGTCGAACCCGATGGTCGACGCCCGCCTGCCCACCGGCGAGCGCGTCAACGTCATCATCCCGCCGCTCTCCCTCTCCGGCGCCACCCTCACCATCCGCCGCTTCCCCCGCGCCTACACCCTCGCCGAGCTCGTCGAGTTCGCCACCCTCGACGAGCACATCGTGATGCTGCTCTCCGGCCTGGTGCGGGCCAAGTTCAACATCATCGTCTCCGGCGGCACCGGCGCCGGGAAGACGACGCTCCTCAACGCCCTCTCCGGCCTCATCCCGGACGGCGAACGCATCGTCACCGTCGAGGACGCCGCCGAGCTCCAGCTCCAGCAGGACCACGTCATCCGCCTCGAATCCCGCCCGCCCAACATCGAGGGCAAGGGCGAGGTCACCATCCGCGATCTCGTGCGCAACTCGCTGCGCATGCGCCCCGACCGCATCATCGTCGGCGAGGTGCGCGGCGGCGAGACCCTCGACATGCTCCAGGCCATGTCCACCGGCCACGACGGCTCCCTCGCCACCGTCCACGCCAACAGCGCCGAGGACGGCCTGCTGCGCCTGCAGACCCTCGCCTCCATGTCCGAGCTCCAGGTGCCGTTCGAGGCGCTCCGCGACCAGATCAACAGCGCCGTGGACGTGCTCGTCCAGCTCGTTCGCCACCCCGACGGCTCCCGCCGCCTCTCGGAGATCGTGGTGCTCGCCTCACGCGGCCGCGAGCCGTTCCGCGTCGCCACCATCGCCGAGTTCGAGCCCGAGCCGATGACGATGGGCGGCAAGGTCCAGGGCCGCTTCCGCCACCACCCCATCCCGCGCGCCGTCGCCGACCGCCTCTACCTCGCCGGGGAGCAGATCCCGCAGGCGTTCGGCGTTCACCTCGACGACAGCCACCTCAGCACGAGGGAGGCAAGCTGACCCATGGACTCCATGGACCGCACCCAGCTCACCCAACTCACCGTCGCCCTGGCCGCGCTCGCGCTCATCGCCGCCATCGCGGGCCTGCTGCTGTACGCCTCGGGCCGCGCGCAGCGCCGCGCGCTGCTGGAGCGGCTGGCCGGGCCCGAGCCCGCGCCCGCCGACGCCCGGCCGCTGCCCGCCCTGACGGGCGCGCCCGGCGCGACGTCCCGCCCGCGCCGCTTCACCGGGCTCGACCGGCGGCTGCGCGACACCCGGCTCGGGCGCCGCCTGCGGCTGCGGCTGTCCGCCACCGGCCTGGACCTGACCGTCGGCGAGTACGTGGCGTACGTGCTCGGCGCCGTCGCCGCGCTGTGGGTCATCGGCTCCTTCGTCCTCGCCCCCTTCTTCGGCCCGGTCTGCGGCCTGGTCGCGCTGTGGGGCGGCCACCTCTTCCTCAACTGGCAGCGCGCCCGCCGCACCGAGCGGTTCATCGGCCAGCTCCCCGAGCTGGCGCGGCTCATCGCCAACGGCACGGCCGCCGGGCTCGCCATGCGGACCGCGCTGTCCATGGCCGCCGAGGAGATGGACGACCCGGCCGGGTCCGAGCTCGCCATCGTCGCCAACCAGCTCGCCGTCGGCCGATCCCTGGAGGAGGCCCTCGACGAGCTCGGCCAGCGCCTGCCCTCCCGCGAGCTCAACGTCCTCGTGACCACCCTCATCCTCGCCAACCGCGCCGGCGGCACCATCGTCTCCTCCCTCCGCAACCTCACCGAGACCCTGGAGGAGCGCAAGGAGACCCGCCGCGAGGTGCGGACCATGCTGGCCGAGATCAACGCCACCGCCGTCACCATTCCGCTGCTCGGCGTCGGCGCGCTGCTGCTGATCAACGCCGCGCAGCCCGGCGCGCTCGGCCGCGTCACCGACAGCCCGGGCGGCCAGATCGCCATGATCGTGGCCCTGGCGATGTACGTCGTAGGCTTCATCGTCGTGCGCCGCTTCGGCCGCATCGACGTCTAGGGAGGGGTGACCGCCGATGGGACTGCTTCTCGGCCTCGCCATGGGCCTGGCCGTCTTCGGCATCATCACCGGCGTGCGCATGATGCGCTCGGGAACGCCGCTGCCGCCCGACCTCGCGCTCGCGCTGGAGATCGGCTCCACCCGCGTGACGGCCACCGGCTCGGCCATCGACCGCCTGGGGATGCGCTTCGCGCCCCTCGTGCTGCGGCTGATGGGCCATAAGGCGGTGGCGCGCAAGCGGCGCCGCATCGACCAGGCGGGCAATCCGCAGGGCCTGACCATCGACCGCTACGCGGCCCGGCGTTTCGTCTACGGCGTCTTCGGGGCGTCGACGACGGTGGTCTTCGTCGCCGCCGGCGTCCCGCTCCTCGCCCTCCTCTCCCTCGCCTTCGGCGCGCTCGCCGCCGACGCGGCGATCTGGCAGGGCATCCGCGAACGCCGGGACGTCATCGACCGCACCCTGCCGGACTTCCTGGACGTGCTGGCCGTGGTCGTCTCCGCCGGACTCAGCTTCCGCCAGGCCCTCGAGCGCGTCTCCGCACGCTACGAGGGCCCGTGGGCGGACGAGATCCGCATCACGCTGCGCCAGATGGACATGGGCGTCTCCCGCCGCCAGGCGTTCGACGAGCTGCGCCGCCGCAACGACAGCGAGCCCGTCAACCAGTTCGTCACCGCCCTCCAGCAGGGCGAGGAACTGGGCGCGCCGATCGCCGACACGCTGATGCAGATCGCGCGCGACATGCGGCGTACCGACGCGCAGAACGCCCGCCGCCGCGCCGCCCGCGCCATCCCGAAGGCGACGATGGCGACGCTGGTCTTCATGGTCCCGGCCACGATGATCGTCATCGTCACCGGCATGCTGCTCGGCTCCGGCACCGACCTGACCGGCATCCTGGACGACTCCGAGTGACCGCCGACATCGTCACCCGGCTCCGCGCCGCGGGCTGCGTCTTCGCCGAGGACGAGGCGCGCCTCATCGCCGCCACCGCGCAGACGGCGGCCGAGGCCGCGGCCATGGCCGAACGCCGCGCCTCCGGCCTCCCCCTCGAACACGTCCTCGGCTGGGCCGACTTCTGCGGCCTGCGCATCCACGTGACCCCCGGCGTCTTCGTCCCGCGCCGCCGCACGGAGTTCCTCGTCGCGCGGGCGGCGGCCCTCGCGCCGCCGGGGGCCGTCGTCCTGGACCTGTGCTGCGGCTCGGGCGCGATCGGCGCGGCCGTGGCCGCGCGGTGCGGCGTGTCCGAGCTGCACGCCGCCGACCTCGACCCGGCGGCCGTGCGGTGCGCCCGCCGCAACCTCGCGCCCCTCGGCGGCCGGGTGTACGCCGGGGACCTCTACGCCCCGCTCCCCGCCGCCCTCGCGGGCCGCGTGGACGTCCTGCTGGCCAACGTCCCCTACGTCCCCAGCGACGAGATCCCGCTCCTCCCGGCCGAGGCCCGGCTACACGAGCCCCTGCTGTCCCTGGACGGTGGCGCGGATGGTGCTGCGGTGCTGCGGCGCGTCGCGGCCGGATCCGGGCGGTGGCTGGCCCCCGGCGGCGTCCTGCTGACGGAGACCGGCGAACGCCAGGCCCCGCTCGCCGCCGAGGCCCTGGCCCGCGCCGGCCTGGCCGCGCGCGTGGCCGAGTCCGACGAGGCCACCGTCGTCATCGGCGAGCTTCGGGGCCGTCCGTCGCCTCTGTCGCCTCCGTCGCCTCCGCCAGCGCCCGCAGGAACTCCTCCGGGTGGCGGGTAGCGATCAGCAGCTGCTGTCCCCGGCGGTTGGCGATGGCGACGCTGCCCATGCCCATCGGCACGGCCCAGGCCCCGCCCACCAGGCGGGGCAGCCGCTTGTCCGCCACGTTCCTGCCCCGGAAGGTGAAGCCCGAGTTCATCGATGTGGCCACGTTGCGCAGCACGCTCGCGCCCCCGTTCTCGGTGGCGCGGCGCAGCTGGGTGCGTACGGAGCGGGGGTCGATGTCCGCCACCGGGATGCGCTCCCGCCCCACGCGGAGGGTGTCCGGGGCGAGGTCGATGCGGTGGTAGACGTACTTGCTGATCGGCACGATGAGCAGCGGCACGAGCGCGAACACGTACAGCCCAGAGACGGCCAGCCAGGCCCCGGGGTTCTCCGGCAGCGCCGCGACCCCGGTCGCGGCGACGGCGGCGACGTACAGCGAGACGCAGACGACGCTCCACGTCTTAGGACCACGCTCCCGGTACATGGTCCTAGTCTCCCTCGTCGTCCTCGTTCTCTCGCTCCTCGGCGTCATCCGCCTGCGAGTCCAGGCTGTCCGCGAGCCCGCGGAGATCGCTGGCCACGGTCCCGCACTCCGTGTTCCAGGTGGTGATCGCCCCCGAGACCTCCTCCTTGTTAGGGCCCTCCCAGGTCGCCATGTCGTTGTTCACGTAGCTCCTGGCGTTGGACAGCAGCCCTTCCACGTCGCCAGCCAGCCCACGCAGTTGCTCGGCCCGATGTCTCAGATCTCCAGCTTCGCTCATGGCACCTCCAGCTCCTCCCGTTGATCGCCGAAGAGGACGAAAACCCCACCCGGCGCGGTTCCGGTAGTGAAGCTATCGAAGACAACACGATCCCCTGGAGGCCCCTGCCGAAGCGGCGTTGGGTGTGGCACCCTCAGTGTCGATAGGTGTACGGATAGGCCCGCTGGAGGGGGTCGGGCATGGTGCATCCCAGCATCAAGCGGGTGCAGCCCGGGCGTACTTGCCCACCGTGCCCCGTGCCCCGCCCCTCCGCCAGGCACTACCGTGAGGGCAACGGGGGCAGGGGCATGGACACGCCGGCTGCTGCGTGGTCAGCCGGAGGAGAGGGACGCCATGAGCAGACTGCTGCTGAAGTGGACACGCACGATCGCCGAGCGAACGCGTGGCCGTTACGACGACCGGGGCGCGGGCTTCGTGGAGTACGCGGGACTGCTCCTGTTGATTGCGACGATCGTGATCGCGGTGATGGGTCTGAGCCTGGACACCGACATCGGCAATTTCATTCAGGACCAGGTGAATCGCGTCTTCGAATCCGAGTGATTCGTGCGGTCCGTGAGTCGGCCGGAGAGCGAGGCGCGGTCTTCCCGCTTTATGTCTGGATGGTCTCCGGATTGCTCTTGATCACCCTGGTGTTCTTCGTTTTCGCGCAGGCGGCCTTCGTGCGCAACAAGGGTCAGGCCGCTGCGGACGCCGCCGCTCTGGCGGCGGCCACGGAGGCCCGTGACCAGCTCTACGACCGCTTTCTCGATGCCATAGACGGCGACGGGGACCTGGGCGACGTCCTGGAGGCGGAGGACATCGCGACGGGCTCCGCCTGCGATGAGGCCGCCCCCCGGCTCGCGGGGGAGAACGACGCGGACGTGAGCTCGTGTGGTCTCGCAAGCGACGGCAGCGGGTTCACCGTGGGAGTGACCACCAGGGACACGATCGGAGACACCGTGGTTCCTGGCACGGAGGACCAGGCGTACGACGCCGAGGCAACTGCCGTCATACGCGGCCTCTGCGAGGTCTCCGACGAAGCGGACGACCAAGTGGAGCTTGACTGCGATGATGAGGACCTGTCCTTCGACCCTGGTGACGAGGACGGACTGCCCGATGCCCGAGAACTTTTCCAGGTTTACCTAGAAGACTGACGACCGATGTTGCCCCTAGAAGGACTGGCCCTCGATGGATTTCCGTGAAAACAAGTCCCGCGTCATTCTGATCGTCGTGGCTCTGGGAGCCGCACTGGTGATCGCCGTGGCCAGTTGCGGCGGCGGCGACGACGGGGATGCAGCCCAGGAGAGCGAGGGGACCACGGAGACCCTCCCGTCCGGCGATGACAGCACCCAGGCGGACGGCGAAGGTCCGGAGGGGGACGCCGAGGAGACCGGCGAACCGGCGGAGCCGCTAGCCGAGGTGACGGGTGGGGAGAGCCTGACCCTCACGGTGACGCGGGCGGAGCGGGAGTCGGGGGGATTCCTGACCGTCGAGGGCACACTCAGCAACGCAGGCGACGGAACGTTCTTCGATCTCACCTGGGCGGGGTCTGAATCGGAACTGGCGGAGAACGGCTTCTCCATGGCAGGCGCGACGCTGACAGCGGCGGAGGAGGGAAAGAGGTACCTGATCCTTCGGGACACCGAGGGCCGGTGCCTTTGCACGGGATTCGGGAACGGAATCGAAGAGGGAGAAACCGTCTCGTGGTTCGCCCAGTTCCCGGAGCCGGACCCGGCCACGACCCAGGTCCAGTTCCAGGTCGGCGATTTGCCTCCCGCCACGATCGGGATCCGATGAGGGGATGGGGACGATGACAGACCGAGTGCGCCGTGCGAGCCAGACAACCCTGATCGCGATGACCAGCGTCTCGTTGTTGGCGTTCGCCCCTTACGCGAACGCCCAGGAGGACGACGGCGAGCCCGAACAGCCGCCGGGCTACGAGGCCCCGGAGACCCCCGAGATCGACGCCAACGCGCCCGGTCTCATGCTGAGCGACGGGGCCGCCCTCGCCGACCCCGAGGTCCTCGACATCAAGTTCGTCACAGAGGACATGGGCGGACAGGAAGACACCGGCAGCGGAGGAAACGGCAGCTCCGGGGGTGGCGGCACCGAGGATCCGGGAGGCGAAGAGCAGCCGGACGACGGCGGCGACGGCGGGACGCGCGAGGAATACACCTCGGGCCAGTACAAGTTCACGCTTCAGACCGACGTCCTCTTCGCCGAGGGCAGCGACGTGATCAGCGAGGAGGCACGCGACTCACTCGCGGAGGTGGCCGCCGCCATCGACCAGTACCACCCGCCCGAAGTGAACATCTTCGGCTTCACCGACGACCAGGGATCGTACGAGAGCGGCCGCGCGCTCTCCGAGTCCCGCGCGCAGAACACCTACGAGGCGCTGCAGGAACTCATCGAGAGTCCCGAGGGCATCCTCTTCAACGTGCGCGGCTACAGCGAGGACTTCCCCCTCTACGACAACAACACGGAGGAGGGGCGTCAGCGAAACCGCCGCGTGGAGGTCTCCTGGCCGACGGAGGAGTAGGGGCAGGGATCAGGGATTGGGTGCCCACTGGGTCGCGGTGGTTAGGTAGGTGCGCAGGTCCTCGTTGTAGGGGTCGGCCGTCACCTCGGTGATCCACAGCAGAACGACGTTCTCTTCGTCGGTTTCGACGCACAGACCCATGTCCTCGTGCAGGGTGGTGTCCTGCCACATGTCCTCAACAGGGATCAGGTGCGGAAGTGTTGGCGTGTGAGCTGCCTCGTAACATTCCTCCGCCGTGGCGTCGGGGTTGTCGATAAGGCCAGTGAAGACCTGCGGGTGAAACTCAATGCCGTTGTCGACGAGCCCGGGGTGATCGCAGTATGAGTACTGAAGCTCTATGCCGGGTTGCACGGTGGTGCCGTATGACTCGTTCGTCTCGACTTCCAGGTCGTCGAGATCCACCTCCGTGATGTTGCCTCCGTAGCAGCGGTCCTCGCGTTCGCGTGTGTCGTGATCGAAGATCGGGGCCACGATGTCGACTTCCGCGTCGCTCCTCATCACCGTGTACGCCGAATCCTCTCCACGACCGCTGCCATCCTCCGCCGCGGAGCCGCCCGCCTCATCCGGCGTGCTCGGCGACGTCATCTCCTCGCCGTGGCCTTCCGGTTCGCTCTGCGTCTCCCGCCCGTCGCCGGCCTGCGCATCGCCCTCGCCCTCGCCCTCGCCTGCCGCCCCGTCACCCCCCTCCAGAACCTGGGAAGCCAGCGCCCCGCCCACGATCGCCGCCGCCACCGCCGTGGCGGTCAGCAGCAGGGCCATGCGCCGCCCACCCGGCCGGGCCGAGGCCGAGGCCGGGATGGCGGGCGCGGCCGCGGGTGCCGCCGGCGGTGGGGGTGGCACGGGCGGCGGCGCCGCCGGGGCCGGGGGCCGGGCGCGCAGCCGGGTCGTCAGCTCGGCCGCCAGTGGCGGCGGCAGCCAGCTCTCGGCCCGCCGCAGCGTCCCGCCCGGCGCCAGCGCGCGGCACGCCTCGATCACCTGTGCGGGGCTCGGCCGCGCCGCCGGGTCCTTCGCCAGGCACGCGCCGATCAGCCCGCGCAGCGCCTCCGGCGCCGCGCCCAGCTCCGGCGGGTCCTGCACGATCCGGTACAGCACCGCGTGCGCCGATCCTTCCCCGAACGGATGCTCGCCCGTCGCGGCGTAATACGCGATCAGCCCCAGCGCGAAGACGTCCACCGCCGGCTGGGCCGCCGCCTCCGGGGAGCCCGTGATCTGCTCGGGCGCCATGTACGACGGCGTGCCGACCCGCACGTCGGTCCCGGTCAGCGACGTGGCGTCGGCGGCCCGCGCGATGCCGAAGTCGATCACCTTGGGGCCGTCGGGGGCCAGCAGCACGTTCCCCGGCTTCAGGTCGCGGTGGATCACCCCGGCCGCGTGGATGGACTGCAACGCCTCGGCCACGCCCGCAACCAGCAGCAGCACCGTCTCCAGCGGCAGCGGGCCGTGCGAGCGGATCACGTCGGCCAGCGAGGGGCCGGGCACGTACGCCGTCGCCAGCCACAGCACCGGGCCCTGCGTGCTGCTGTCCACCACCGGCACGGTGTAGACGCCCTGCACCCGCCGCGCCGCCCGCACCTCCGTCTCGAAACGCCGGCGGAACTCCGGGTCGTCGGCCAGCTCGTTCCTCACCACCTTCAGCGCGACCGGCTGGCCGCCCGGCGAGTAGGAGAGGTAGACGCTGCCCATGCCCCCGGAGCCGAGCCGCGCCCGCAGCTCGTACCCGGCGACCTGGCGCGGGTCGGTTGCGCCCAACGGGCGCATCCCCGGCGGCGTTTCCTCGTGCGATGCCATGATCCCCCCTAGCGGATGGCGAACGACGGGGCCCGGGTGGTCATGCTAGCCCGGGGCTGTCGCGGAACTTGCGCCCCGGCCCGCCGGGACGGTACGAGGGCGCTATGGCAGCGCAGACGGGCGACGGCAGGAACGACGGTACGGGCGACGGCTTCTCCGGCTTCACCTACCGCGAGGTGGGGGCCACCCACCCGGGCGGCTCCCGAGCGCCGCTGCCGCCGCCCGGATTCCACCTGCTCCGCGTCCGCACCCGCCTCGGCACCGGGCCGGGCGTGCAGCGGCGCGCCGGCGAGGCCGTCATGGGCTGGGGCATGCACCGCGCCGTCGGCGTCAGCATCCGCGCCGCCGCGCCCGAGGCCGAGCCCGGGGTCCGGGTGACCGTCGGTCTGGGGCTCGGGCGCCTGCGGCTCAACGCCCCCTGCCGGGTCGTGTGGGCGCTGCGCGAGCCCGACAGGACCGGCTGGGCCTACGGCACGCTGCCCGGCCACCCGGAGTGCGGCGAGGAGGCGTTCCTCGTGGAACGGCTGCCCGACGACTCGGTCTGGCTGACGGTGACGGCGTTCAGCAGGGCCGCGAGCTGGTACACGCGGGCGGCCGGGCCGCTGACCCGGGCGGGTCAGCGCGCGTACGCCAGGCGCTGCGGCCGCGTCCTGCGGCGGCTCAGCGGCGCGGCGTGACCGCCCGGGCAGCCGCCTGAGCAGCCGCCGAGCCCGGGGGGACGGCGCTGAAGAACTGAGCGGTAGCCGTGCGGTATGGTCTCCTCGTCAGCCGCGGCTGACACCTGTGCTGCCAGCGTCGTCACTCCCACCCCGGCGACGGCTGGCGGGGTGACCAGGAGCCAACCCCCCCGGCTCCGGTCTGACCCCATGGGGCCGGTCTGTCCCTCCCCCCCACTCGGGCAGACCGGCCCGTGGTCTGCCGCGTACGCTCGGGCCCGTGCATCCGCTGCTCATCACCGCCGCCGCCGTCTACGGTGCTCTCGTCGGGCTGCTCCTCGCCCGGCCCGGCTACCGGCTGGCCGTCGAGCACCCCGAAGCGGACGAATCGCCCGAGGCGCCCGCCGCGGCGTGGCGCGCGAGCTGCCCGCGCGGACACGACATCTCCGGGTCCTTCGGCGGCTGGCTCGGGCTCGCCCGCTGCCCGGGCTGCCCGCCCGGCCAGGTGCGCTACGGCGACCACCCGGCCCGCCTCGCCGTGCCGACCGCCGTCTGCTGCGCGGGCCTCGCCGCCGCCGTCGGGACGCGGCCCGAACTGGTGGTGTGGCTGCTCGCCGCCCCGCTGGTGGTGCTGCTGGCCGCCGTCGACCGGGCCGTGCAGCGGCTGCCCGACGTGCTCACCCTGCCGCTGGCCCTCCTCGTCATCGTGGGGCTCGGCCTCGCCGTGCCGATCCCGGACGCCGCCGGGGACTTCTCGCGGGCGCTGTGGGCGGGGGCGGTGCTCAGCGGCTCCTACTTCGTGCTCTTCCTCATCAGCCCCAACGGCATGGGGTTCGGGGACGTCAAGCTCACGATCTCCCTCGGCGTCGCCCTCGGGTGGTACGGCTGGGACGTGGTCGTCCTGGGCGTCCTGGCCGGCATGCTGCTGGCCGCCGGCTACGCCGTCTGGCTCGTCGTGGCCAGGGGCGCGGGCCGCAGGACGGCGTTCGCCCTCGGGCCGTGTCTCGCGCTGGGATCGCTGGTCGCGCTGCTGGTCGGCGGCCTGGCGGCGTAGGCCGGCGCCCCCGTCCGGACGCCGTCCGCAGCCCGCCGGGCGTCCCCTCTCCAAGGCACTCTTCAAGGCGCTCTTCAAGGCGCTTCAAGGCGCTCTTCAACAATCCGGCACCGAATCTCGTCCCGGATGCACGCACCATTGCCCGGCATGCGTTACGGTGGAATCCCCCCCTCGGGCCGGTCCGTCACCCCCCCCACGGACCGGCCCGCTTCCTTTTGTCAGGGCTGTCTGCGGCAGGCAGTAGAGTGCTTGAACCAGGGGTGCCGGAGCCTACGGAGGGGCTGACGCAGGGATGAGCGCGAGCGGGGTCGGGATGAAGAACAAGCTGCGCCGCCTGGCCGTCCGGCTGTACGCGCGGCGCGTGGAGGGGCGGCTCGACACCGCGCGGGGGCCGAAGCACATCGGCGTGATCCTGGACGGGAACCGCCGCTGGGCCAAGGCCGCGAGCAACTCGACGAGGCAGGGGTACCAGGCGGGGGCGGCCAAGATCCAGGAACTGCTGGGCTGGTGCGCCGAGACGGACGTGGAGGTCGTCACCCTCTGGCTGCTGTCCACGGACAATCTGGGCCGCGACCCCGAGGAGCTGAACCCGCTGCTGTCCATCGTCGAGGGCGCGGTGAGGAACCTCGCGGCCGACGGGCGATGGCGGGTCAACCACGTGGGCGCGCTCGACGTGCTGCCCGAGCGGACCCGGCGGGTGCTGCTGGAGGCGGAGGAAGAGGCGGGAAACCGCGAGGGAATACTCGTCAACGTCGCGGTGGGGTACGGCGGGCGCCAGGAGATCACCGACGCGGTCCGCTCGCTGCTGGCCAAGCGCGCGGCCGAGGGGCAGACGCTGGAGCAGGTCGCCGACTCGCTGGGCGTGGAGGACATCTCCGAACACCTGTACACGCGGGGGCAGCCCGACCCGGACCTGGTGATCCGCACCAGCGGGGAGCAGCGGCTGTCCGGATTCATGCTCTGGCAGAGCGCCCACTCGGAGTACTACTTCTGCGAGGCGTACTGGCCCGCCTTCCGCAAGGTGGACTTCCTGCGCGCGCTGCGCGACTACGCTGCGCGTCACCGGCGTTACGGCATCTAGCCTACGCGGGCCGCTCCCGAAGGTCTCTGAGCAGGAGCGGCGCCCGGGGATCTCTTCGCATGAGATGCGCAGACTGCGGGCATATTCACCGCGGGTCGCGCGTCGGCGCGTCCCGCCGGGAGGCCCGTTTGCGTACCACGGAGATGGAACGGGGCCGGCACCGGGCCCCCGCGTGGTGGGCCCCGCCGGCACCAGACCCCCGGCGTCCCGAAACCCAGGCTGGTCGTGGCGCCGTGATCCCGTTCCTCGTCCGAGGGGGTTCGTCCACACGTGGCCACCAGCAACAAGCGCTCCATCGACCGCCGCATGTACGTCCTGGACACCAGCGTCCTGCTCGCCGACCCGTCCGCCATCACCCGCTTCGACGAGCACGAGGTGGTGCTGCCGGTCGTCGTCATCTCCGAGCTTGAGGCGAAGCGCCACCACCCAGAGCTGGGGTACTTCGCCCGGCAGGTGCTGCGGCGTCTCGACGAGCTCCGGGTGCGGCACGGCCGGCTCGACACCCCCCTGCCGGTCGGGGACCTCGGCGGCACCCTCCGGGTGGAGCTGAACCACTCCGATCCGGCCATCCTGCCGCCGGCCATGCTCAACGAGCGGGGCCGGCTGGCGGACAACGACTCCCGCATCCTCGCGGTGGCCCGCAACCTCCAGGCCGAGGGCCACGACGTGACGGTCGTCTCCAAGGACCTGCCGCTGCGCATCAAGGCGTCCTCGGTCGGGCTGGCCGCCGAGGAGTACCGCGCGGAGCTCGCCATCACCGACGCCGACGGGTGGACGGGGATGGTGGAGATCACGCTGCCGGGGGAGTCGGTCGACGAGCTCTTCGCCGCGGAGAGCGTGTACGAGGCGAAGGCCGCCGAACTGCCGGTCCACACCGGCCTGGTCATCTCCTCCGAGCGGGGCCGTGCGCTGGGGCGGGTCGCCCCCGGCGGGCGGGTGCGGCTGGTGCGCGGCGACCGGGAGGCGTTCGGCATCCACGGGCGCAGCGCCGAGCAGCGGATCGCGCTCGATCTGCTGCTCGACCCGGAGGTCGGGATCGTCTCGCTCGGCGGCCGGGCGGGCACCGGCAAGTCGGCGCTGGCGCTGTGCGCCGGGCTGGAGTCGGTGCTGGAGCGGCGGCAGCACCAGAAGGTGATGGTCTTCCGCCCGATCTACGCCGTGGGCGGGCAGGACCTGGGTTATCTTCCCGGCAGCGAGGCCGAGAAGATGAACCCGTGGGCGCAGGCCGTCTTCGACACGCTCTCGGCGGTGACCACGCGCGAGGTCATCGAGGAGGTCGTGGCGCGCGGCATGCTGGAGGTGCTGCCGCTGACCCACATCCGGGGGCGTTCGCTGCACGACGCGTTCGTCATCGTCGACGAGGCACAGTCCCTGGAGCGGAACGTGCTGTTGACGGTGCTCTCCCGGGTCGGCCAGGACTCGCGGGTGGTGCTGACGCACGACGTGGCGCAGCGGGACAACCTGCGCGTGGGGCGTTACGACGGGGTCGTCGCGGTGGTGGAGCGGCTCAAGGGGCACCCGCTCTTCGCTCACGTCACGCTGACGCGCTCCGAGCGTTCGCCGATCGCCGCGCTGGTGACAGAGATGCTGGAAGAGTGACGTACGCGGCTCAATTGGGCGCGTCCCGGTGAATCGGACACCGGGGTGATTATCGTCCCGCCGATGTCGATGGTGGGCGCAGCGTAAGGCCAGGTAGGCGAACTACGGGCGCTTTTCCGCGAAGTGGCAAGGCCAAACGGCGTGTGAGCTTTCCCACACTGAGTCGAATTGCCACCCGCCGCCCGCGTCCGGCAGTGTGTCCGTCTGTCAGGCCCCGCATGTGGCAGACCGATAACAACCTCACAACTAAACAACGGCCATTCGCCACATGCCGCCCGAAGCACCACGCGGGTTCGCGCGCCCACCAACGCCGGACCCCGAACGGGTCAGTGCCTCCCGTGACCGACTACGAGGGGAGGCCCGTGAAAGGGGCACGATTGCGCCCGCGAGGTCACCTAAGCGGGCGATGTCGGAAGGAAACCGTGTGAGCCGGATCTCGGTCCGGGGATTCGCAGTGGCGTCCGCCACCGCGGTGACTGCCGTGGGCTCGGCCGTCGGCGTCGCCTCGGGAGACGAGCGACAGGACGCCGCCGACGACCTTGAGGTGGTCGCCGCAGACGCGACGCTACTCGCCGAAATACCCGCTGGCACGAACGCCCAGCTGCAGACCGCATCGTTGACACAGCAGGCGGAGACACAGTCCACCGCCGCTGACGCCGAGGCCCGCATCGCCGCCCAGGAGGCGGCGCGGCTGGAGGCCGCCGCCAACGCCTCGGCGAAGAAGGAGGCCGAGGAGGAGGCCGAGCGCGAGGCGCGGGAGGCCGCCGAGGCGGCTGCCGCCGCGGAGGCGGCGGAGGAGGAGGCCGCCGCGGCCTCCGAGATCCCCGTGCAGACGTCGTACACGGTGTCGGAAGTTCAGGCCATCGCCCAGTCGATGGTGCCGGCCGACCAGTTCACCTGCTTCTCGTCCATCGTCGACCACGAGAGCGGCTGGGACCACACCGCCACCAACCCGTACTCCGGGGCCTACGGCCTGATGCAGGCACTGCCGGGCTCGAAGATGGCCTCGGCGGGTGCCGACTGGCAGACCAACCCGGCCACCCAGATCGAGTGGGGCCTGATGTATATGGGCGACCGGTACGGCAGCCCGTGCGGCGCCTGGGAGTTCTGGCAGGCGAACGGCTGGTACTGACGGCGTCCCTCGGCTGGCCCGCCGACGGTGCCGGGTAAGCCACAGACATTCCTCCCCGTGTCCGGCAGGGCACGGGGAGGTTTCGTTTTCCCGGCAACTCCCCGGGAGTGCCCCTGCGGGGCGAGGTCTCGCGGTAACGTCGTCGCGCATTGCGTGAGACTGCAGGGGGCGGAGGGAAACGGGATGTCACGACGGGGACGGCTCAGGACGGGTGTGGGACGGTTGCGCTCGCGCCTGAGCTTCCGTGCGGCCGCGCAGCGGGAACAGCAGCGGCTGGAGCGCGAGGCAAGCGAGCGCGGCGAGGCCGAGGCCCGCCGAGGCGGCGGCGACGAGGCGGGGGAGCACCTGGGGGGCCGCGCCCGCAAGGCGGTGCTCGCCGGCTCGCCCGAGCTGGAGCCGCCCCAGCGCCCTGAGGCCGCCGCGGCCGCTGAGCCGGCGGCGGCCGTCGAGCCGGCCGCGGCGGCCGTGCCCGGCGAGGCGCCGCCGCCGCCCGCGCCCCCGCCCACGGCGGCCGCGGGCGCGGAGGGCGGCAAGCCCGCCCCGGCCACGATGGTTCCGTGGGGCATGCGCGTCGCCGCCGAGGCAGGCTGGCGGCTGCTGGTGCTGGCGGCGGTCGTCTGGGTGCTGATCCAGATCGTCGGCGCCATCAGCCTGCTCGTCATCTCCTTCACCGTCGGCCTGCTGATCACCGCGCTGCTCCAGCCGTTCGTCGGCTGGCTCAGGCGCCTGGGCATCGGCCGGGGCGCGTCCACGGCGATCACGGCGCTCGGTGGCCTCGCCGTCATCGGCCTGGCCGGGTGGTTCGTGGTCTGGCAGGTCATAGACAACAGCGATGACCTGACCGAAGAGGTCCAGGACGGCATCGAACGCCTGCGGAACTGGCTGATCGAGGACGCCCCCTTCGACGTCTCCGAGAAGAACCTCGACGAGTGGGTCGACAGCATCAACCAGTGGATCAACGAGAACCAGGACACGCTGACCTCGGCCGGCCTGGAAGCCGCCAACTACGCGGTGGAGTTCTTCAGCGGCGCCGCCATCGCCCTCTTCGTCGTGCTCTTCCTGCTCTACGACGGGCGGGGCGTGTGGCATTGGTTCCTGAAGCTGGTGCCCTCCAACGCCCGGCCGGCGATCGCGGGGGCCGGGCCCCGGGCGTGGATCACGCTCACCGGCTACGTGCGCGGCACGGTGATCGTGGCCCTCATCGACGCGATCGGCATCGGCATCGGGCTGGTCGTCCTCGACGTGCCGCTGGCGATCCCCCTCGCCGTCATCGTCTTCATCGCCTCGTTCGTGCCGCTGGTCGGCGCCGTCGCCTCCGGGGCGTTGGCCGTGGTGGTGGCCCTGGTCACCAACGGCCTGGTGGACGCGCTGATCGTGCTCGGCGTCGTGCTGCTGGTGCAGCAGATAGAGGGTCACATCCTCCAGCCCTTCATCCTGGGCCGAATGGTGCGGGTGCACCCGCTCGCCGTGGTGCTCGGCGTGGCCTCCGGGTCGATGGTGGCCGGGATCCCCGGCGCGATCGTCGCCGTGCCGCTGATCGCCGTGACCAACACGGTCGTCGCCTACCTGCGGGCCTACCACGACGAGGCCGACCGCCGCGCGGGCGGCGCGCCGCCCGTCTCCGGCGCCACGGTGGCCGAGATCGCCCCGACCCCGCCGCCCGCCCCGGGCAGGGACTGACCGAGGAGGGCCGGGCGGGCCGAGGGCCGGGCTCGCGGACCGGGGCCGGCCCTACCCCGCCCAGCCCTGCTTGGGCGGGTGCCGGATCTCCAGGAGGAAGCTCAGCCTCTCCGTGTCCGTCCCGGTCCAGTCCTCGGGCGGCGCGATCCGCGCCCACGCCGCCACCGGGTTGGACCCGTACCGGTGCCCGTGCGGCGCCGGCGCCCCGTACGAGACGGCCATGTCGACCGTCGTCTGCCAGAAGGTGACGAACGGGAACCAGTCGATGGACGAGGTCACGTCGGGGCCGAGCGGCTCGTTCAGCCACTCGGGGCGCTGGAAGAGGAGGTCGAAGGACCACCACACCACCGGGTCCGAGGCGTTCTGCAGGTAGACGATGCGCGGCTCCTCCCACACCGAGCCCTGAGGCAGCGCCAGGTCCTGCTCCGGGTACTGCGCGAAGCGCACGTGCCGCCCGTCGTCGTACACCGGCCGCCACACCGGGCTGCCGGGCTCGCGGCGCTCGGTCAGCTCGCTGTGGATCGGGCTGTAGTCCGGCGGCCCGATCAGCAGCGCGCCGTCGGTCCGCTCGATCATGTCGTCGACGCCGTCGAACGCCGCCTCCACGGCCGCCACCGACAGGCTCTCGCCGAACACCAGCAGCTTCGGCCGCTCGTCGGCCGGCTCCTGCTCCCAGCGGGAGTACACGGCGTTGAAGAGCGCCTCGGTGGCGATGCCCGCCTCGTTCCGGTCCACCATGAAGGACGCCCAGCTCGGCATGTAGGAGTACTGCATGGTGACGATCGCGGTGTCGCCGCCGTGCATGAACTCCAGCGCCTCGACCGTCGTCGGGTTGACCCAGCCCGTGCCGGTGGTGCCGGTGACGGCGAGCACCTGCCGGTCGAAGGCGCCGGTCCGCTCCAGCTCCCGCACGGCCAGCTCGGCGCCGTCGGCGTAGTCGTCGTACGCGGCGCGGCCCACGTACGCCCGGATCGGGGGCATCGCGGGCTCGCCGGTGAAGCCCGAGATCTCCTCGGCCGACGGCGCGGTCCCGGTGAAGGTCCGGCCCTTGTTGCCCAGGTCGTCCCAGGCGATGAGCGAGTCGGGGCTGCCGGAGACCAGCGGCGAGTACGGCCGCATCACGCCCGGGTCGGTGCTGCTGTCCTTCGCCTTCGCCCACTGCTCCGCGATGCCGATGACCCCGCGCTCCCAGACCACGTCCCGGGTGCCTATCACCACGATCAGGCTGGTGAGCGCGAGCCCGAGGGCGACCGCGAACGGCCAGGGCATCACCCGGTGCAGCAGCCGCGTCAGCAGCCGGGTCAGCAGCCGGATGGCGCGCGCCACCACCAGCAGCAGCGCCAGCACGACGAGGGCGATCAGCGCGATGAGGATCGAGTGCCAGGTGAGCGTCGGCGGCAGCTCCTGCAGGCGCCGCAGGTCGCGCTGGAGGTCGGCGCTCTGGCCGAGCATGATGCCGATCGCCCACGGCAGCAGCACCAGGTACGCCAGCCAGCAGCGGGCCCGCATCCGCTGGCCCGGCTGCCAGGTCTCCGGCGTGACGAGCCGGTAGATCCAGCTCAGCAGCGCACCGAGGCCGTACCCGATGGCCGCGGTGATGCCGCCGATGGCGCCCTGGTAGTACCACGGGCGGGGGACGAGGGAGGGTGTGAGGGAGAGCCAGAAGAAGAAGGTGGCCACCAGGCAGGCCGCCAGGTCGGGCCAGCGCCGGATGGCCCAGGAGGGGTGCGGCGGGTCCCAGTACGGCTTGCGGGCGACGGCCAGCAGCCGTCGGCCGCCCCGGCGGGCGGCGGCGCGGGCCCGGTCGGCAGGCGCCTCCGGCGCGGCCTGCGCCCTATCCGCGTCCGCCGGCTCGCCCTCGCCGGGCCTCCGGCCCGGGCTCTCGCTCGGCGCCTGCCTCGGCCTCGTCTCCGCGCCGTCCCGCTCCGCCGTCTCCGTCGCCTCCCCTGGGTCCCCGCCGCCCGTCACCGACTTGTCATCCACGAAAACGCCCCGTCACCTTCGGCATGCACCCTGCTTACCGTAAGCGATAGCTCTGACAGGGCCGCGAACTCTTCCCGAACCGTTGCCCCGGCGATGCCGGGGCGTTTTCGTGTCCCTGACTCATCCCCTATGCCAGGCGCGTATAGACCAGGTGTATACGCGATGTGTATAGTGGCTCGCATGTCCATCAGCCACACCCTCCTCGGCCTCCTGGAGTCCGGCCCCCGGCACGGGTACGACCTCAAGCGGTCCTTCGACGTCTACTTCGGGCAGGACCGGCCGCTGCACTACGGCCAGGTCTACGCCACAATGTCCCGCCTGCTGAAGCACGGCCTCGTCGAGGTCGAGGGGATAGAGCCCGGCGGCGGCCCGGAGCGCAAGAGGTACGCCATCACCGACGCCGGGGTCACCGACGTCGAGTCGTGGCTGGCCCGCCCCGAGAAGCCCGAGCCGTACCTGCAGTCCACCCTGTACACCAAGGTCGTGCTGGCGCTCCTCACCGGGCGCGACGCGGGCGGCCTGCTCGACACCCAGCGCGCCGAACACCTGCGCCTGATGCGCGAGCTGACCCGTCGCAAGCGCGACGGCGACCTCGCCGACCAGCTCATCTGCGACCACGCCCTCTTCCACCTGGAGGCGGACCTGCGCTGGCTGGAGCTGGCCACCGCCCGCCTGGACCGCCTGGCCGTGGAGGTCGCGCGATGACCGCCCTGCTGACCGCCACAGACCTGCACAAGACCTACGGTGCCACCCCGGCCCTGGCCGGGGCCGAATTCGCCATCGACGCGGGAGAGATCGTCGCCGTGATGGGCCCGTCGGGGTCCGGCAAGTCCACCCTGCTGCACTGCCTGGCCGGCATCGTGCCGCCCGACTCCGGCTCCGTGCGGTACGACGGGCGCGAGCTGTCCGCCCTGTCCGACGCCGAGCGCAGCGCCCTGCGCCGCGCCGACTTCGGCTTCGTCTTCCAGTTCGGCCAGCTCGTCCCCGAGCTCACCTGCGCGGAGAACGTCGCGCTCCCGCTGCGGCTGGCCGGCACTGGGCGCAGGCAGGCCGAGCGCCGTGCCGTGGAGTGGCTGGCCCGCTTGGAGGTGGACGACGTGCGCCACCAGCGCCCCGGCCAGATCTCCGGCGGCCAGGGCCAGCGCGTCGCCGTCGCCCGCGCGCTGGTGAACAACCCCCGCGTGCTCTTCGCCGACGAGCCCACCGGCGCGCTCGACTCTCTCAACGGCGAGCGCGTGATGGAGCTGCTGACCGACGCCGCCCGGGAGTCCGGGGCCGCGGTGGTGCTGGTCACCCACGAGTCCCGCGTCGCGGCGTACTCCGACCGCGAGATCGTCGTCCGTGACGGCAGGTCCCGCGACATGGCGGGGGCGGCCGCATGAGGGGCTGGGCGCGGGACATGGCCCTCGGCGCCCGCTTCGCCGTCTCCGGCGGCCGGTCCGGCTGGGCCCGGACGCTGCTCACCGCCGTGGGCGTGGGCCTCGGAGTGCTCGTCCTGCTGCTGGCCGCCTCCGCGCCGCGTGTCCTTCAGGCCCAGGACGAGCGCGTCGCGAACCGCGAGCCGAGCTGTTTCACCGCGGTTTCCGGGTGCCCCGACCTGGAACCCGGGCCGGAGACCGTGCTCTTCCGCAACGAGCTCACCCGGTACCACGACGCCGACATCGGCGGTGCCTCGCTCCAGCCGGACGCCGGGGCGGAGACCACGGCCACACCGCCGCCGGGCCTCGACGCCTTTCCCAGCCCCGGCGAGATGGTGGTCTCCCCCGCCCTGGGCCGCATGCTCGACTCGGACGACGGCGAACTGCTCGCGCAGCGCCTTGACTACGAGCGGGTCGGCACCATCGGGGAAGAGGGCCTTGAGGGTTCTGGCGACCTCTTCTTCTACCTGGGCTCGGCCTCCCTCCAAGAGGGCCTCGGCGCGAACGTCGAGCGCGTGGACAGCTTCGGCGGCGAGGTGGTGACCACGGAGTACGGCGCCCCGCTGATGCTGCTGATCGTGATCATCTGCGTCGCGCTGCTGACGCCGATCGCGGTCTTCATCGCCACCGCCGTCCGCTTTGGCGGCGAGCGCCGTGACCGGCGGCTGGCGGCGCTGCGCCTCGTGGGCGCCGACGCCATGACCGCCCGCCGGATAGCCGCGGGGGAGGCGCTGGTCGGCGCGGTCGCCGGACTGCTGCTGGGCGTCGCCGCGCTGCTGTCGACCCGGGAGGTGCTCGGCAGCATCACCCTCTTCGGATTCAGCACCTTCCCCAGCGAGATCACACCCGATCCCTCGCTGACCGCGCTGATCCTGCTCGCGGTGCCCGCGACCGCCGTCGCGGTCGCACTCTTCGCGCTGCGCGGCGTCGCCATCGAGCCGATGGGCGTGGTCCGGCACGGGACGGTCCGGCGGCGCCGGCTGCCCTGGCGGCTGCTTCCCTTCGCCGCCGGGCTTGTGCTGCTCATGCAGTTGGCCGGATCAACCCTCTCCAGCGACGACGACCTCGGCCTCGCCCAGGCCGCCGTCGGCATGGTGCTGGTGCTCGTCGGGCTTACGCTGCTGCTGCCGTGGCTGGTCGATCGGCTGGTCGGCTGGATGCGCGGCGGCCCGGTCTCCTGGCAGCTCGCCACGCGCCGACTCCAGCTCCGCAGCGGCCCCGCCGCCCGCGCGGTCAGCGGTATCACGGTCGCCGTGGCCGGGGCCACCGCCCTGTACATGCTCTTCGCGGGCGTCCGGGCCGACCAGACGACGGAGACCGGACGGGACCCGAGCCAGTACCAGGTGGAGGTCTCGGCCTCGGTCAGCGGAGAGGTAGGGCTCTCGCTCGCGAGGGAGATCGACGGCCTTCCGGGTGTGACCGAGAGCTTTGCCATCACCACGGGCTACGCGACCCGGCCGGACCGGCAGGCGGCCGGGGACGGCGTGCAGCCCGCCGAGGTGGTGGTCGGCGACTGCGCGGCCCTGCGCGAGATGGCCCGGATCGAGACCTGCGCCAACGGCGACGTCTTCCTGACGCGTGACACCGTGCGGCCGGGCGACCGGCTCGACCTGAACGCCGATTACGACGGCCCTCTGCCGGGCGAGTCCCGCCCGTGGACGGTGCCGCGGTCGGCCCGCCGGGTCGCCGTTCCGGAGACGATCGATATCGACCACACGTTCCTTCAGAGCGGCGCCGTCTTCGCGACGCACGGCGCTCTGGACGTGGGCTCGCTCGGCGACGCCTTGCTCATGTCGGCGATCGAGACCGACCCCTCGGACAGGAACGCCATCGAGCAGATCCGCAACGCGGCCTGGGAGCGTGACCCGGACATATACGTCTGGGAGGTCGAATCGGAGACCCTCACCGATGAGTTCAGCGGCATCCAGACCGGGCTGCTGGTGGGGGCGAGCGGGGTGATGCTGCTGATTGGCGCCAGCCTGATCGTCTCCACGCTGGAGCAGCTCCAGGAGCGCAGGCGCCTGCTGTCGGTCCTCGTCGCCTTCGGCACCCGGCGCGGCACCCTCGGCGCCTCGGTCCTGTGGCAGACCGCCATCCCCGTCGTCCTGGGGCTCGCGCTGGCAGCCGTCGTGGGCACCTGCGTGGGCGCCGCGCTGATGGCGACCGTCGACATCTCCGTCACCGGCTGGCTCGCCTTCCTCCCCATGACGGCCGTCGGCGTCGGCGTCATCGCCCTGGTGACCCTCGCCAGCATGCCCTTCCTGTGGCGCCTGATGCGCCCGGACGGCCTCCGCACGGAGTGAGTTCCGAGATCGGGTGCGAACAGACCAGCCCCACCGGTCTGTTCGCACCGATGTGCTCAGAGCGACGTGACGAACTCGTTCCACACCCAGCGCGAGCACATAGAGCCGGTGGTGAGCGGCGACGCCGGCCGGGTCGTCAGCAGGCCGGGCACCAGCGCTGTCCTGACACGGGAGCCTGAGGGCGGGAGCGCCGACGCCGCAGCGTCAACGGAGGCGCGCGCTGCGTCGTGCGCCCCCGTTCCGCGCCCACCGCCCCGGGGCGTTAGATTCGTGCCATGAGCAGCGGGACGAGCAACGAATACCGGATCGAACACGACTCCATGGGCGAGGTGCGGGTGCCCGCGCACGCCAAGTGGCGGGCGCAGACCCAGCGCGCGGTGGAGAACTTCCCGATCTCCGGCCAGCGCCTGGAGCGCGCCCACATCGCCGCGTTGGCCCGCGTCAAGGCCGCCGCCGCCACCGTCAACGCCGAGCTGGGCGTCGTGGAGAAGGACATGGCCGAGGCGATCGCCGCCGCCGCCGAGGAGGTAGCCGAGGGCCGCTGGGACGAGCACTTCCCCGTCGACGTGTTCCAGACGGGCTCCGGCACTTCCTCGAACATGAATATGAACGAGGTCGTCGCCACCCTCGCCACGGAGCGCCTGGGCCGCCCGGTCCACCCCAACGACCACGTCAACGCCAGCCAGTCCTCCAACGACGTGTTCCCCTCCTCCATCCACATCGCCGCCACCGCCGCCGTGACGGGGGAGCTCATCCCGGCGCTCACCCACCTGGCTGCCGCGCTGGAGCGCAAGGGCACGGCGTTCGCCGGGATCGTCAAGTCCGGCCGCACCCACCTCATGGACGCCACCCCCGTCACCCTGGGACAGGAGTTCAACGGCTACGCCGCCCAGATCCGCCACGGCATCGAGCGGCTGAACGCCTCCCTGCCCCGCCTCGCCGAGCTGCCGCTCGGCGGCACGGCCGTGGGCACCGGCATCAACACCCCGCCCGGCTTCGCCGCCGCCGTCATCGCCGAGGTGGCCCGCGCCACCGGCCTGCCGCTGACCGAGGCCCGCGACCACTTCGAGGCCCAGGGCGCCCGCGACGGCCTGGTGGAGACCTCCGGCCAGCTGCGCACCATCGCCGTCTCGCTCACCAAGATCTGCAACGACCTGCGCTGGATGGGCTCCGGCCCCCGCACCGGGCTCGCCGAGATCGCCCTCCCCGACCTCCAGCCCGGCTCCTCGATCATGCCCGGCAAGGTCAACCCGGTGATCCCCGAGGCCGTCCTGATGGTCGCCGCTCAGGTCACCGGCAACGACGCCACCGTCGCCGCCGCCGGCTCCAGCGGCAACTTCGAGCTGAACGTCATGCTCCCGGTGATGGCCAAGAACGTCCTGGAGTCCATCCGCCTGCTCGGCAACGCCGCCCGCCTGCTGGCCGACCGTACCGTGGACGGCATCACCGCCAACGCCGAGCGCGCCCGCGAGTACGCCGAGTCCTCCCCGTCCGTGGTCACCCCCCTCAACCGCTACATCGGGTACGAGGAGGCCGCGAAGGTCGCCAAGCGCGCCCTCGCCGAGCGCAAGACCATCCGCGAGGCGGTGCTGGACGGCGGGTACGTGGAGCGTGGCGAGCTGACGATCGAGCAGCTCGACGAGGCTCTCGACGTGCTGCGCATGACCCGCCCCTGACGGGCGTTCCGACAGACGTCCTGACGGGTGTCCTGACGCGCGGTCAGCCGGGCCGGTCCCGCCCCGAATATCATGCATAGATGACAACGGGAACAAACGGGGCCGGATCGGCCGCATCGGCCGGGGTGGGACAGCGCTGGCGGACCGGCGACCACATCCTGTGGCGTTACCGGGCCAACGGACCGGCCAACGGCACGGCGGCGTTCCACATCTGCCGGCCCGTCACCGTCGTCGAGGACACCCCCGACCTGCTCGCCGTCTGGCTGGCCGGCGACACCGAGTGCGTCAAGCCCACGCTGACGGATGGCACCCCCATCCATCTGGAGCCGCTCGCCACCCGCTACACCAAGCCGCGCACCACCGTCCGCGCTCCCTGGACCGGCACCGGCGTGCTGAAGCTCGCCCGCCCGGGCGATCCGTGGTCCGTGTGGCTTTTCTGGGATCTGCACTGGCGCTTCAAGAACTGGTACGTCAACCTTGAAGAGCCCCGCAGGCGCTGGCCCGGCGGGGTCGATTCGGAGGATCACTTTCTCGACATCGCGGTCTACCCCGACCGCAGCTGGGAGTGGCGGGACGAGGACGAATTTGCCCAAGCACAGCAGGCTGGGCTGCTGGACGCCGAGCAGGCGGCGCGCGTCCGCGACGCTGGCGAGGCCGCGATCCGGCTGATCAGCACCTGGGGCTGGCCCTTCAGCGAGAAGTGGACGCGGTGGCGGCCCGACCCCGGCTGGCTGATCCCCCGACTCCCGGCCGACTGGAACCGGCCGGCGCCCGACAGCGGGGGACACCACCCTCCCCAACGATGGGCCGGCCGCCCCAGCACCCCGAGTACCTCTTGATGCGCACCCGGGAGCCAAACGTAGGATCGACCCCCACGACCGCACACCGGAACAACCGCACAACATCCCTCTCCCGCACGTCAGTTCCCCTTGGATGGATGGACATCCCCCCGTGACGGACCCGACCCGACCGCAGCCCGTGGCACGCACAGCGGACGTAACCTCCCCCGCGGAGAGATCAGCGTTCCCGCACGCCCGCTCCGGGCCAGAAGGCGTGACCGCGGAGCACCCCCACGTCCGTCCCGGCCCCGACGCGAACGACGTGACGCCCGAGCCCCGGCCCGACCACCAGGCCGAACACCAGCCGGGCCCTCAGCCGGAGCTCAAGCCCGACGAGGGCCTGAGCGGCGGGATGCGCGAGACCGAGCGGTTGCGGTTCGTGGGCTCGGCCACCCGCCGCATCGCGCGCGGCATGGACCTGGACGAGATCGTGCTCGGCCTGTGCCGCGCCTCCGTCCCCACCTTCTCCGACGCGATCATGGTGTATCTGCGTCACCCGCTCCCGGTCGGTGACGAGCAGCCCGTCAACCCCTGGGTGCTGAAGCTGCGCCGCACCGACCGGATTCCCGAGGCGCTGTCGCTCGGCGACGCCCTCCCCGACGGCGCCGCGCCCGTGCTGCCGCTGCTGTCCGGCGCCACCTCCCTGGTCGAGGTGCGGGGCAACGGCCCGCTGGCGGAGGTGCTGCGCGGCGTACGCCCGGTCTTCACCGAATCGCAGGTGCCCAAGGCCGCGCTACGCGAGCTGACCGGCGCCGTGGCGCTGCCCGAGGGCCAGCGCGCCATCCTCGCCCCGCTGCGCGGCCGCCGCCGCGTGATCGGCGCGGCGGTCTTCGTGCGCCGCCCGGACCGCGCCGGCTTCGAGTCCGAGGACCTGCTGGTCGCCCAGCAGCTGGCGACGCACTCGGCGCTCGGCGTCGACAAGGCAGCGCTGTACGGGCGGGAGGCGTCCATCGCCGACGAGCTGCAGCGCACGATGCTGCCGGACGACCTGCCGCAGCCGCCCGGCGTTCGCCTGGCCAGCCGGTATCTCCCGGCGGCGCAGTCGGCGCGGGTCGGCGGCGACTGGTACGACGCGATCCCGCTGCCCGGCAGCCGCGTCGCGCTCGTCGTCGGCGACGTGATGGGCCACTCCACCACCTCGGCCGCCATCATGGGCCAGCTGCGGACCACCGTGCAGACCCTCGCCGGGCTCGACCTGCCGCCGCAGGAGGTGCTCCACCACCTCGACGAGCAGGCGCAGCGGCTGGGCACCGACCGCATGGCGACCTGCCTGTACGCCGTGTACGACCCGATCTCCCACCGCATCACCGCCGCCAACGCGGGCCACCCGCCGCCGGTGCTGCTGCGCGTGGACGCCACCACAGAACGCCTCGACCTGCCGCCGAACGCGCCCATCGGCGTGGGCGGCGTCGACTTCCAGGCCGTGGAGATCGACGCGCCGGTCGGCGCCACGCTGGTGCTCTACACCGACGGCCTGGTGGAGTCCCGCACCCGGGACGTGTGGACGGGCGTGGAGCACCTGCGCGAGAAGCTCACCAAGACCGCGCAGCTCACGCGGCAGAACGCCGCGCCGCCGCTGGAGCCGCTGTGCGACGAGATCCTCGACATCGTCGGCACCGGCGACCGGGACGACGACATCGCGCTGCTCGCCGCCCGCTTCGACGGCATCGCCCCCGACCTGGTGGCGCTGCGCAAGCTCGACCCGAAGGCCGAGTCGGTGCGCGAGGCGCGCCGCCTGGTCCGGGAGAGCCTGGAGCGGTGGGAGCTGACGGAGCTGGAGGACTCCGTCGAGCTGCTGGTGTCCGAGGTGGTCACCAACGCCGTCCGGTACGCCGAGCGGCCGGTCACGGTCCGGCTGCTGCGCACCGACGTGCTGCGCTGCGAGGTCGGCGACGACGTGCCGCTGCTGCCCCGGCTCCGCCAGGCCGGGCCCTCGGACGAGGGCGGGCGCGGCCTGTACCTGGTGCAGCGGCTGGCCCGCCGCTGGGGCGCCACGCGCCTGGGCACCGGCAAGCTCGTCTGGTTCGAGGTCACGCTGCCCGGGCAGCAGACGCCGCCGGCCCCGCTCACGCCGGCTCCCGGCCTCTAGTCGCGATGTATCGCGAATCGGTACGCTGAGCGGGTGAACTCCGAGAACACTCCTGCAGTGTCGCTGGGCAAGCCGGACAAGTCGGACGGGCCGGGCAGGCCGGGCGGTCCGCCCGCCGTGCGGGCTTCGGACGCGGATCGCGACCGAATAGCCGACATCCTGCGCGAGGCCCTGGCCGAGGGGCGTCTGGACGCCGAGGAGCACGCCGAGCGCGTCGAGGCGGTCTACCGGGCCAAGACCGTGGGTGAGTTGGAGCCGCTCATCGAGGATCTGCCCGCCGGGCAGAGGCACGCCGCCGTGCCGCCGTCGAGGTCCCCGGCCCTGGCGCCGCGCCCGGAGCGGGCGCCCGCCCGTGGCCACGGCCTGCACCACAGCGGCGGGAAGAACGTGGTGGCCGTCCTCAGCGGCGCGGTCCGGAGCGGCCGGTGGCGGGTCGGGGGCAAGGTCAACGCGGTGGCGGTCTGCGGCGGCGTGGAGATCGACCTGACCGAGGCGATCTTCGAGCAGCAGCACGTGGTCATCAACGCGACGGCGATCTGCGGGGGCGTCGAGATCAGGGTGCCGGAGAACGTCAGTCTGCGCGGCTCGGGCTCCGGTGTCATGGGGGGTTTCGAAGTCCAGGCGGGCGAGTCGGACCAGCCCGAGGCGCCGGTGGTGACCGTCCAGGGTGTCGCCATCATGGGCGGCGTCGAAGCGAAGCAGGTCAAGGGCAAGCGGGTCGAGGACCTCCGCGAACACTGAGGCGAAAACCGGCCACGAAAAGCACGAACACTCGTCTCGAAAATTAACCAGTACGTCAGGCTGTTGCTCGGTGCATAAGCGCGCGTACAGCGGGTAGGGCTCGGGGGACCGTCACTCGTTTGGCGCATGCTGGGAAGCGCCACCGGCGGGTGAGGGTCCAACAGCCAGGAGCGACCCCCCGGTAGCCGTCCTCAGGAGTTGACCGTGCTGCAATCGTCACCGCCACACGAGTCCCAGTGGTCCGCAGGCGTCCCCACTCAGCACACTTCCAGCAGTTCCAGAACTCTTGCGGGTCCCTGGCACACGGAGGCCGCCTGCCGGCGCGACGAGGCGGGGTTGTTCTTCGCCCCCTCCCAGGAGCCCACGGCGGCCCGGCTCTCCCGGGAGCAGGCGGCGAAGTCGGTGTGTGCCCGCTGTCCCGTGCTCCTGGAGTGCCGGGAGCATGCCCTGTTGCAGCCCGAGCCGTACGGCGTCTGGGGCGGCCTGACCGCCGCGGAACGCCGGGTGATGCTCAGCCGCAGGCGGCGGCGGGAGGCGGCGGCCGGCGGTCGCGTCGCCTAGCGCCCGCGGTCGAAGTCGATCGCACTGTAGGCGCGCAGCTTGGACAGACGATGGGTGGAGTCGATCTGCCGGATCGTTCCCGAGCGGGATCGCATCACCAGTGACTGGGTGGTGGCGGTTTCAGCCCGGTAGCGAACGCCGCGCAGCAACTCGCCGTCGGTGATGCCGGTGGCGACGAAGAAGACGTTCTCCCCGCGCACCAGGTCCCCGGTGTGCAGCACCCGGTCCAGGTCGTGACCGGCGTCCAACGCCGCGCGCCGCTCGGCCTCGTCCTTGGGCCACAGCTTGCCCTGGATGGTGCCGCCGAGGCAGGCGATCGCGCAGGCCGCGATGATGCCCTCGGGCGTGCCCCCGATGCCGAGGAGCAGGTCGACGCCGGTGCTCTCGCGCACGCTCATGATGGCGCCGGCCACGTCACCGTCCTGGATGAACTTGATGCGCGCGCCGGTGTCGCGGACCTCGCGCACGAGTTCGCGGTGGCGGGGCCGGTCGAGGATGACGACGGTCATGTCCTCCGGCGCGCCGCCCTTGGCCTTGGCGACGCGCCGCACGTTCACCGACGGCGGCGCGTCGATGTCGACGAACTCGCTCGCCTCCGGCCCGGTGGCGAGCTTGTTCATGTAGAAGACGGCGCTGGGGTCGAACATGGAGCCGCGCTCGGCGACCGCCAGCACCGAGACGGCGTTGCCCATGCCCTTGGCGGTGAGCGTGGTGCCGTCCACCGGGTCGACGGCCACGTCGCACTCGGGGCCCGTGCCGTCGCCGACCCGCTCGCCGTTGAAGAGCATCGGCGCCTCGTCCTTCTCGCCCTCGCCGATGACGACGACGCCGTTCATCGAGACGGTCGAGATGAGCGTGCGCATCGCCCGCACGGCCGCGCCGTCCGCTCCGTTCTTGTCGCCGCGGCCCACCCAGCGCCCGGAGGCCATCGCCCCGGCCTCGGTCACCCGCACCAGTTCCAGCGCGAGGTTGCGGTCGGGGGCGGCGGGGGCCACGTCGAGCGCGGGCGGCAGCTGGTGTTCGGACATCGAGGACGCACCTCTTTCCGGACGGTGGGAGGGTGTCTTCGACTCTAGCCGCGATCGTTCAAATGAGCACTGGGGTCCTCGAACGAGCGGTGGCGGGGGCGGCTGCGCCGACCGTCACCCCATGGGCCACCATGGAGGAGTGGCAAGCGAGACGGCGACCGACACCGAGGCTCCCGAGACCCCCGAGACGCCCGAGTCCACCGGCGCCCACCCGAACCGGCGGCCGAACTTCAGGCGCGCCCGCGACATGGTCCTGTCCATGGCGGTGCTCTGCGTCGGCGCGTTGTTCCTGTACCTCTTCATCCCGCACGACTCCTCGAAGGACACCGTGCCGCAGCCCGTCGAGTTCGAGGTGGCCGCGCTCACGGCGGCCCGCGCCGCGCCCTACGAGCTGCTCGTGCCGCATGGCCTGGGCGAGCGGTGGCGCGCCACCTCCGTCCGGTACGAGGCGCAGGGCCAGTTCGGCGCCACCTGGCGGCTGGGCTTCGTCACCCCGGACGACGAGTACGCCGCCCTGGCCCAGACCGACGGCCGTGCCAAGGGCTTCGTCGCCGAGATCACCCAGCACGCGGAAGCCACCGAGCTCCATCTCCGCATCGACGGCGAGAGGTGGGAGATCTACCAGGGCCCCAAGTACGACGCGCTCGTGCTCCAGCGGCCCGGGGTCACCACGGTCGTCTTCGGCACCGCCCCCGTCGACACCCCCTCCGACTCCCTCTCCCGCTTCGCCGGGTCCCTCGGCCCGCCGAGCTGATCAGCCGGCCTTCCCGGCCACGCCCTCCACCTCGTCCTCGTCCTCGTCGTCGTCCGCGCCACCGAACTCGTCGGCCAGCTCCTCGTCCTCCTCCGCCTCGGCCTCCTCCGAGGCCAGCGCCGCGTCGAGCCGGGCGCGGGCGCCCTCCAGCCACTGCCCGCAGATCCGGGCCAGCTCCTCGCCGCGCTCCCACAGCGCCAGGGACTCCTCCAGCGTCGCCCCGCCCGCCTCCAGCCTGCGGACCACGTCGATCAGCTCGTCCCGCGCCTGCTCGTAGCTCACGGCCCTGCCCGCCTCCGGTTCCGTCATGACCGCCACCCTATGCTCGCTCCTCTCCGCGCCGGTTCCGAGCCGGTTCGCGCCCACTCGTTCTACGCCCGCTCGCCGACCGTGACCGTGAACGCCCCGTCGGCGACCCGGGCCCGCAGCGCCTCGCCCGCCGCGACCTCGTCCACGGCGCGCACCGCCGCGCCGTCGGCCCGCTGCAGCACGGCGTACCCGCGCTGGAGCGTCGCCGCGGGGGACAGCGCCACCACACGTGCCCTCGTGTGCTCCAGGTCGCTCCGCGCGCGGTCCAGCAGATGCCCGAGCGCCCGCCTGCCCCGGCCGGTCAGCTCCGCCACCTGCGTCTCGCGCTCGGACACCATCCGCCGCGGGTCGGCCAGCACCGGCCGCCCCAGCGCCGCCGCCAGGCCCCGCTCCTCCCGGTCGAGCAGGGACTCCATCACCCACCGCGCCCGCTCCCGGAGCTGCCGCACCCGCGCCAGCTCCTCGCCCACGTCCGGCACGATCCGCTTGGCCGCGTCCGTCGGCGTCGAGGCCCGCACGTCGGCGACGAGGTCGAGCAGCGGCGAGTCCGGCTCGTGCCCGATCGCCGAGACCACCGGCGTCGTGCAGGCGGCCACCGCCCGCACCAGCGCCTCGTCGGAGAACGGCAGCAGGTCCTCCACGCTGCCGCCGCCCCGGGCGACGATGATCACGTCGACCGCCGGGTCCGCGTCCAGCTCCCTGATCGCCTCGATCACCTGCACCACCGCGTGCACGCCCTGGACCGCGACGTTCCGCACCGCGAAGCGGACGGCCGGCCAGCGGTGCCTGGCGTTGTGCAGCACGTCGCGCTCGGCGGCCGAGGCCCTGCCGGTCACCAGCCCGATCCGGTGCGGCAGGAACGGCGGCCGCCGCTTGCGCTCCTCGGCGAACAGGCCCTCGCCCGCCAGCGTCCGCTTCAGCCGCTCCAGCCGCAGCAGCAGCTCGCCCACGCCGACCGCGCGGATCTCCGCCGCGCGCAGCGACAGCTCCCCGCGCGGGGCGTACCACTCGGGCTTGGCGTACACCACGACCCGGGTGCCCTCGCTTATCAGCTCCGCCACCGAGTCGAAGACCGAGCGGTAGCAGGTGACCTTGAGCGACACCTCCCGCGAGGGGTCGCGCAGCGTCAGGAAGACGACGCCGAAGCCGGGTCTGCGGCTGAGCTGCGTGATCTGTCCCTCCACCCACACCGCGCCCAGCCGCTCGATCCAGCCGCCGATGAGACGGGACACCTCGCCGACCGGGATCGGCACCTCCGCTGAGGTCTGCACAGCCATGGCGCAACGCTAACGCCCCGCACTGACACACCCCCCGGCGCGCGCCCATCGCTCCAAGGCGCCCCCTACAGGTGTCAGGGGCGGCCCGTACGATGGCCACATGACCAGTTCGCCCGCCGCCGCCCCCGCGCCCTCGCCGTCCGCCGCGCCGCGCCGCGTCCTGCTCGCCGCCCCTCGGGGATACTGCGCGGGCGTCGACCGGGCCGTCATAGCCGTGGAGCAGGCGCTGGAGCAGTACGGCCCGCCGATCTACGTGCGCCACGAGATCGTGCACAACAAGTACGTGGTGCGGACGCTGGAGCGTAAGGGCGCCATCTTCGTCGAGGAGACCTCCGAGGTCCCCGAGGGCGAGATCGTGATCTTCTCCGCCCACGGGGTCGCCCCCGAGGTCCACCGGGAGGCCGAGCGCGGCAGGCTCGCGACGGTCGACGCCACCTGCCCCCTCGTCACCAAGGTGCACAAGGAGGCCGTCCGCTTCGCCCAGGAGGACTACGACATCCTCCTCATCGGCCACGACGGCCACGAGGAGGTCATCGGCACCAGCGGCGAGGCGCCGGAGCACATCACGGTGGTGGACGGGCCCGACGACGTGGCGAACGTCGAGGTGCGCGACCCGGAGAGGGTCGTGTGGCTCTCGCAGACCACGCTCTCGGTCGACGAGACGATGGAGACGGTCGACGCGCTCAAGAGCCGCTTCCCCAAGCTGGTCAGCCCTCCCAGCGACGACATCTGCTACGCCACGCAGAACCGCCAGACCGCGATCAAGCGCGTCGCCGCCGGCTCCGACCTGGTGCTGGTGGTCGGCTCGAAGAACTCCTCGAACTCCGCCCGCATGGTCGAGGTCGCCCTCGGCGCGGGCAGCCCGGCGGCGTACCTGGTGGACAACGCCTCGGAGATCGACGAGTCGTGGCTCCAGGGCGTGAGCACGGTCGGCCTCTCCTCCGGCGCCTCCGTGCCGGAGGTGCTGGTGGACGAGGTGTTGCGCTGGCTGGCCGAGCGGGGATTCGGCGACGTCGAGGTGGTCCAGCCGATGACGGAGCACATCCAGTTCTCGCTCCCCAAGGAGCTGCGCCGCGACCTGCGCGCGGAGGCCGCCGCCAAGGTGGCCGAGTAGGCCGCGAGTGGAGCAGGCCGGAAGCAGGCCGGGGGTCAGCGCGGCGGCGCGGCCGCGGCCAGGCGTCGCCGCCTGCGGCGGCGCTTGAGGATCGTGCCGAGCAGCAGCAGCGCCCTGCGCAGCAGCACCAGCCCCGCGGCCGTGACCGTTCCCGCGAAGAGCCACGGCGCGCGCAGCGCCAGCTCGGTCACCGCGTCCACCAGCCCGTGCGTGGTGACGAGGCCGGCGGCGAACGCGATGGGCGCGGCGATCGGCGCGCAGATCAGGTCGTGGGGCCGCACCCAGATCGCCGCCGCCACCGCCATGATCAGGAACAGCACGCCGTAGAGCGTCGGCACGCCGCCGAAGAGCTCGCACAGCCACGCGACCGCCACCATCACCGCGGTGGCCAGCACCCCGCAGCCGAGCCCGGTCAGCCGGACGCGGGGCCGCCGCGCGGGCGGCCGCCGATGGCGCGGCTGGGCGCGTACGCGGGGCGAGGTCCGGACGACCCGGCCCCAGGGCCTGGCGGGCTTGGCGGCCCCGGCGGGATCTGCCAGCCGGGCGGGCCGGGGCACGCTCCGCGTGGTCGCCTCCTGGCGCCGCGGAGGGTGCTGCATTGTGCGCGTACCGTGTTCCACGCGCACACGGTAAGCCGCCAACCGTGACAAAAGGCTGCAAAGACACACTTAACGGGCAATAGGATCGCCCCCAATGCCGGAACGCCGGACCCGGCCACGCCCGTAGACTGGGGCACCGGTCCGCCCGTTTGTACGCCTCCTCTCACCGGAAGTCGCTCACGTGTCGCTCACGATCGGTATCGTCGGCCTGCCGAATGTCGGCAAGTCGACCCTCTTCAACGCCCTCACCAAGAACGAGGTGCTGGCGGCCAACTACCCGTTCGCCACGATCGAGCCCAACGTCGGCGTCGTCGGCGTCCCGGACCCCCGCATCGCGCGGCTCGCCGAGCTCTTCGACTCCCAGCGCGTCGTCCCCGCCCACGTCGACTTCGTCGACATCGCCGGCCTGGTGCGCGGCGCCAGCGAGGGCGAGGGCCTGGGCAACCAATTCCTCCACCACATCCGCGAGTCCGACGCCATCTGCCAGGTCATCAGGGCGTTCAAGGACGAGAACGTCGTCCACGTCGACGGCAAGGTATCCCCCAAGAGCGACATCGAGACCATCGACACCGAGCTGATCCTCGCCGACCTCCAGACCATCGAGAGGGTGCTGCCGCGCCTGGCCAAGGAGGCCCGCGTCAAGAAGGAGAAGCAGCCGCTGGTGGCCGCCGTCGAGGAGGCCAAGGCCATCCTGGAGGAGGGCCGCACCCTCTACGCCGCCGGCATCGCCCAGGGCACCGAGCGCGCCGAGCCGCTGCGCGAGCTGCACCTGCTGACCGTCAAGCCGTTCCTGTACGTCTTCAACGTCGACGAGGACGAGCTGACCGACGAGGGCTTCAAGCAGGAGCAGCGCGCCCTCGTCGCCCCGGCCGAGGCGATCTTCCTCAACGCCAAGCTGGAGGCCGAGCTCGGCGAGCTGCCCGAGGAGGAGGCGCTGGAACTGCTCCAGACGGTCGGTCAGGACGAGCCGGGCCTGGCCACCCTCGCCCGCGTCGGCTTCGACACCCTCGGCCTGCAGACCTACCTCACCGCCGGGCCGAAGGAGGCCCGCGCCTGGACCATCAAGAAGGGCGCCACCGCCCCCGAGGCGGCCGGGGTGATCCACACCGACTTCCAGAAGGGCTTCATCAAGGCCGAGGTCGTCTCCTTCGACGACCTCCTCGACGCCGGCTCGGTCGCCGAGGCCCGCTCCCGCGGCAAGGTCCGCATGGAGGGCAAGGAGTACGTGATGCGCGACGGCGACGTCGTGGAGTTCCGTCACGGACCCGCGGGCGGGGGGAAGAAGTGAGCGATACCCCCGGCCGGCCCCGGGCGTGACCGCGACGGCCGTGGACCGGCTCGCCCTCGCGCGGAACGAGCACATGACGTTCCGCGCCAACATGGGCGCCGGGCGCCACGGGTGGCTCCGGCTCACGCCCGCCTACGGCGTACGCCTGGTCCGCGAGCGCATCTCGCACCTGCCCGCCGGCAGCGTCATCACCGACCCGTTCTCGGGCACCGGCACCACCCCGCTGGCGGCGGCGGAGCTCGGCCACACCGGGCAGTCGGTCGACATCAACCCCTTCCTCGTCTGGCTCGGCACCGTCAAGACGCGCCGCTACGCCGGCGGAACGCTGCTCGCCACGGCCGACGCGACGCGCGCCGTCGTGGCCGCCGCCCGCGCCCGGCGCGGCGACGCCGGCCTGTGGCAGCCCGGCCTCTTCAGGATCGAGAAGTGGTGGGGTCCGGGCGCGCTCCAGGCGCTGAAGGCGCTCCGCGCCGCCATCGACGCGTACGACGGCGCCGTCCGGGACCTGCTCGACATCGGCCTGTGCCGCTCGCTCATCTCCTGCTCCAACGCGGCGTTCAACCACCAGTCCATGTCCTTCAAGGCCGCCACGGACGACACCGCCCTCCTCGACGCCGACGACGTGGAGCGGACGATCGCCGCCTTCGACACCGAGATGGCGACGGTCATCGCCTCGGCCCGCTACGACCTGCTGGGCTCGGCCTCGGTGCGGCGGGGCGACTCCCGCCAGGTGCTGGCGGACCTCCCGCCGGCGGACCTCGTGCTGACCTCGCCGCCCTACGCCAACCGCATGAGCTACATCCGCGAACTCCGGCCGTACATGTACTGGCTGCGGTACCTCGACGCCGCGAGCGACGCGGGCGAGCTGGACTGGCGCGCGATCGGCGGCACCTGGGGAACCGCGACCAGCAAGCTGAACACCTGGGTACCGGAGGCCGAGACCCCCGTCGACGCGGCGATGAAGGCCGTCTGCGACAACATCGCCGCCGACGGCGGCAGGAACGGCCCGCTGCTGGCCACCTACGTGCACAAGTACCACCACGACATGTGGCTGCACTTCCGGAGCATCACGGGCCACCTCAAGCCGGGCGGCCGGGCGTCGTACATCATCGGCAACTCGACCTTCTACCAGCACGAGGTCCCCGCGCACGAGTGGTACGCCGCCATGCTGCGCGCCCTCGGCTACCGCGACGTCCGGGTCGAGACCATCCGCAAGCGGAACTCCAACAAGGCGCTCTTCGAGTACGACGTCTCCGGCACGAAGCCGGCCTGACCCACCGCCGGCCCGAGGCCCTACGTGGAAACGCTCTTCGCCTCCCGCCGGATGTCCGGCTCCAGGTAGATGACGCGCGCGATCGGGACCGCCTCGCGGATGCGGGCCTCGGCCGCGTCGATCGCGCTCGCCACCGCGTCGGCGCGCTCGTCGTGGCGTACCGCGATCTTCGCCGCCACCAGCACCTCGTCCGGGCCGAGGTGGAGCGTCCGCATGTGGATCACGCCGGTCACGGTCTCGCCGTCCACCATCGCCTCGCGGATGGCGGCCACCGACTCCGCGCTCGCCGCCTCGCCCAGCAGCAGGGACTTGGTCTCGGCCGCCAGCACCAGCGCGATGATCACCAGCAGCACGCCGATGCACAGCGTGCCGATGCCGTCCCAGACCCCGTCGCCGGTGGCCAGCGCCATCAGCACGCCGCCCAGCGCCAGGAACAGGCCGACGAGGGCGCCGAGGTCCTCCAGCAGCACCACCGGCAGCTCGGGCGCCTTGGCCGTGCGGATGAAACGCCCCCACGACTGCTTGCCGCGGACCTCGTTCGACTCCTTTATCGCGGTGCGGAAGGAGAACGTCTCGGCGATGATCGCGAAGACCAGCACGCCCACCGGCCAGTACCAGTGATCGATCTCGTGCGGGTGCCGGATCTTCTCGTAGCCCTCGTAGAGCGCGAAGACGCCGCCCACGCTGAAGAGCACCACCGAGACGAGGAAGGCGTAGACGTACCGCTCGCGCCCGTACCCGAAGGGGTGCTCCTCGCTGGCCTCACGCTTGGCGCGCTTGCCGCCCAGCAGCAGCAACGCCTGGTTGCCCGAGTCGGCGACCGAGTGCACTCCCTCGGCCAGCATCGACGACGAGCCGCTGAACCCCGCCGCCGTGAACTTCGCCGCCGCGATGGCGAGATTGGCGCAGAGTGCGGCGACGATCGCCCTGGTTCCCCCTGAGGCGCTCATGCTGCTACCGGTTCCCTTCTGCGTGGATGGGTGCGGACCCGCCGAACGCGGCCTGCCCGCGCGGGCGTACGGTACCGCCGCGACCCTATCGGCCCCGCGCCCGCTCCGGGCACCGGCGTCGGCGCCCGGTCCGCGGCCCGGCCGTTCGACTCAGCGGACCTCGATGAACGCCTCGGCCGAGCGCGGCGGCCGGGGAGCAGGCCTGGCGGCGGCGTGGCCCACCGCGACCGCGCCCATGGGGTCCCAGCTCTCCGGCAGCGCCAGCTCCTCCCGCACCACCTCCCGGCAGAACATCGTGGAGGAGACCCACGCCGAGCCCAGGCCCTCGCCCGCCAGCGCGACGAGCAGGTTCTGCACGGCCGCGCCCATCGCCACCACGAACATCTCCCGCTCCGCGGCCGAGCGCCTCGCGTCCGGGTAGGCGTGGGCGCCGCCCTCGGACCCGGCCACCAGGCACGGCACCACCAGATACGGCGCGCGCCGCAGCACCTCGCCGCGCCGCACCCGCCGCGCGATGGACTCCTCCGGCTTCCCGTCACGCCGCAGATCCGTGATCCACGCCCGCAGCATGGCGTCCAGCAGCCGCTCGCGCGCGCCGTCGGACTCCAGCAGCACGAATCGCCACGGCGTGGTGTGGTGCGGCGCCGGCGCGGTGACGGCGGCGGCCACGGCCCGGCGCACCGCCTCCGGGTCCACCGGCGCGTCGGTGAACTCCCGCACCGTGCGGCGCATCGTCACCGCCTCGCGCACCGCCTCCGAGGTGCCGAGCCGGAACATGTCCTGCGCGGGCTCGCGCACCAGCTCGCGCGCGCTCGCCTCGCCGCCGACCCGGTGCGGCAGGCCGCGTATGACCGCCACCGGACAGCCGTTGGTCTTGCCCTTGACCAGCTCGCCGGCGGCCGCCAGCTCGTCGGCGACGGCCGTCATGGTCACCCCGAGCGGGTTGCCGTACGGGTCGGTCCCGCCGCGCAGGTCGTCCAGCACCGTCACGCCGGCGGCGCCGATCGCCACGTCCGTCTGCCCGGTGCGCCAGGGGCGGCCGAAGGTGTCGGTGACGACGACGCCGACCTCGACCGACAGCATCTCGCGCAGGCCGTCCCTGATGCGGGCGGCCGAGGCGTCGGGGTCCTCGGGCAGCAGCAGCACGGTGCCCACGGGGGCGTTCGAGGAGTCGACGCCGGCCGCGGCCATGACGAAGCCGTGCCGGGTCTCGACGATCCGGGTCGTGCCGCGCCGGGCCACCACCCGCACCGCCTCGGCGTCGATCGCCGCCTCGCGGTCCTCGGCGGCCAGCGCCCGCCCCTCCGCCTTGCTGACGATCTTCGAGGTGACGACGAGCACGTCGCCGTCGGCCAGTCCCGGCAGGCCGGGGGCGGTGGCGGCCTGCGCGACGAGCTTGGCCAGCTCGTCGCCCGGCTTGACCTCGGGGATGCCGGGCAGCGCCCAGACGCGGTACGCGGGGAGGCCGCCGGGAATCGAATCAGTCATGCCGGGCGTGCCTCCTCGGCCAGCGCCAGCGCCTCGTCGGCCATGGCGGCGGCGGCATCGACGTCGGTCATCAGCAGGGGAACGGCCCGGCAGCGGATCCCGTCCGCCTCCACGGCCTTGACCGCCTCGGCGTCGACGGTGTCGACCAGCCAGCCGTCCAGCAGCCCGGAGCCGTAGTGCTGGGCCACGGCCGCGGCCGTCGCCTCCACGCCGACGGCGGCCAGCACCTTGTCGGCCATGCCCCGCACCGGCGCGTCACCGACGATGGGGGACAGGCCGATCACCGGAACGCCCGCGCCCGCGATGGCCTCCCTCATGCCGGGCACGGCCAGGATCGTGCCGACGCTCACCACCGGGTTGGACGGCGGAAACAGGATCAGGTCGGCCTCCCCGATCGCCTCCAGCACCCCCGGCGCGGGCGAGGACTGCTCGGCGCCGACCGGCACCACGGCGTGCGCGGGCGGGGCCGCCCGCAGCCGCACCCAGTACTCCTGGAAGTGCACGGCCTTACGCCCGCCCGAGCCGTCGTCGATCACCACGTGGGTCTCGACGCGGTCGTCGGTCATCGGCAGCAGCCGCACGCCGGTCTCCCAGCGCCGGCACAGCGCCTCGGTGACGGCGCTGAGCGGATACCCGGCGCCGAGCATCTGCGTGCGCACGATGTGGGTGGCGAAGTCGCGGTCGCCCAGGCCGAACCACTGCGGCTCGACGCCGTAGGCGGCCAGCTCCTCCTTGACGGTGAACGACTCCTCCGCCCGCCCCCAGCCCTGCTCCTCGTGGATGCCGCCGCCGAGGGTGTACATCACGGTGTCGAGGTCGGGGCAGACCTTCAGCCCGAAGAGGTGGATGTCGTCCCCGGTGTTGCCGATGACGGTGATGTCCGCCTCCGGCGCGGCCCGCTTCAGCCCGCGCAGGAAGCGGGCGCCGCCGATGCCGCCGGAGAGAACCACGATGCGTCGCATGCGGCCAGTCTCTCAGCAGGCCTGGGCGCTCCTGGCCGTGGGTGCGGCGGCCGGCTCGTGCATGGGCATCTCGGTCAGGCCCGGGAAGTAGATGTGCAGGCTGACCGCCGGCTCCAGGGTGACGTTGATCATCTCGTGGACGTATCCGGGCGCGAAGACGCGCAGCGACCCCGGCGTGAGGACGTGCGTGCCCCGGCCCTGGGCCCGCTCGGTCAACGCCCCGTCCAGCACCGTGTAGACGCCGTGCGAGGGGCCGTGGTCGTGCCGCCCGCTGCCCTGGCCCGGCACCCAGCTCAGCAGCCACACCTCGTACCCGGGGCCGGTCCGCAGCCGGTGGTACCAGCGGCTGACGGCGTCGAAGCGCACCAGCGGCGCCCAGCGGCGGCGGTCGCCCGCGATCGCGTTCGCCAGCGCGGCGAACTGCCCGATGGTGGAGGGGTGCTCGGGGGCCGGCGGCAAGAGGTGCGCCACCGCCAGCGGATCGCCGGCGATTTCGATGTCGTTGTCCATGGGCGTGAAGGGGGCCTCGGGGGAGTCTGGGGAAGCGTGAGGTGAGTCTCGGAAGTGTGCCTTAGGGGGCTGACAGCAGCGCTAACGGCAGCGGAGAGCCGCCGCCGGCGTCAACCGGGCGCCGCCGGCCAGGCGCATTCTTTCACCACTTCCGGGGGTCCGGTGTGCCGAAAGGTTTATGCGTCAGCCGCCGCGGACAGACGCGCAGGCATCACTCCCGAACGCCGTTGCTCATCCGTGATCCCGCTGTGATCTGGATCGCTTCGCGTCGGGGCTGGAACGTCTCCGGCGCTTCGCGCGTCCCCCTGTCAAGAAACGACGGAAGGGGAAGCCGAGGGCCGGGACAGCGAGCATGCTTTGTGGCGATTTGAACACTTTCCGTATGGCTGTGGTGCCACAGGGTGAATCATCGGGTGAATGGGAGATCGTGGCTTGACTGCCACAGAGCGCCCCACCTGTAATTTCACTCGTGTCGTTCGTGCGGGATCGATAACGACAGCATCACGGGGAAGCAAAGATGACGAGGGGCGCGCATATGACCGAGCTGTTCCACCAACTGCTGGTCGCCGAGGCCGAAGAAGAACTCGGATGGCAGGAGCGCGCACTGTGCGCCCAGACCGACCCGGAGTCCTTCTTCCCCGAGAAGGGCGGGTCCACACGCGAGGCCAAGAAGGTCTGTCTCGCCTGCGAGGTGCGCTCCGAATGTCTGGAGTACGCCCTCGCGAACGACGAACGCTTCGGAATCTGGGGCGGATTGTCCGAGCGTGAGCGGCGTCGCCTGAAGAAGGCCGCGGTCTGACGGATCGCCGGTCGTCGACCGGTCGCCGATCGATCACCGATCGATCACCGGCCGATCGCCATCGGTCGAGCCGCGGCGCCGGGCGCGAAGCGCCCCACGAGCCCGGGCGGGGCCGTCACACCCAGCCGCTAGGGTGGTTCGCTGTCACGTCACCATCGTCGAGCGAACCGGGGCCCGACCTCGATGTCCCTGCACCGCCAGCCCGCCCATCCGGAGTTTCCGAGGCACGTCGTCACCGCCGTGCTCGTCTCGCATGACGGCGAACGCTGGCTCCCCGACGTCCTGACCGGCCTGCTCGGCCAGGACCGTCCCGTGCAGGACGTCATCGCCGCCGACACCGGCAGCGCCGACACCTCCGCCACCCTGGTCACCGAGGCGTTCGGCGCCGAGCGCGTGCTGCACCTCGCCCGCCGCACGAGCTTCGGCGCCGCCGTGGCCGAGGCGGCCCGCACCGCCCCCGTGCTCACGCCCGAGGAGCTTCCGTACCTCAAGCGCCCCCCGGCCTGGGACCCGGTCACCCGCACGTGGGACACCAGCACCTACGACCTGCCGGAGCTGCCCTTCGGTGAGCCCGTCCACTGGCTGTGGCTGCTGCACGACGACTCCGCGCCCGAGCCCGGCGCCCTCGCCGAGCTGCTGCGCCAGGCCGACGCCGACCCCTCCACCGCCATCGTCGGCGCCAAGCTCCGCGGCTGGTACGACCGCAGGCAGCTGCTGGAGGTCGGCGTCTCCATCGCCAACAGCGGCCGCCGCTGGACCGGCCTCGACCGCCGCGAGCAGGACCAGGGCCAGCACGACCAGGTGCGCCCCGTGCTGTCGGTCTCCACCGCGGGGATGCTCGTCCGGCGCGACGTCTTCGAGCAGCTCGGCGGCTTCGACCGGCGGCTCCCGCTGATGCGCGACGACGTGGAGCTGTGCTGGCGCGCCCAGGCCGCCGGGCACCGCGTCCTCATCGCCCCCGCCGCCGTGCTGCGGCACGCCGAGGCCGCCTCGCGGGAGCGGCGTTCCATCGACTGCGCCGGGCGGCTCGGCGCCGGCCCGCACCGCATCGACAAGGCCGCCGCCTCCTACGTCCTGCTCACCGGCACCCCGGCCCGCGCCCTGCCGTGGGTCCTCTTCCGGCTGATCCTCGGCACCCTGCTGCGCGTCCTGGCGTATCTCGTCGGCAAGGTTCCCCGCCGGGCCCTGGACGAGGCCGGCGGGCTGCTGGCCACGCTGCTGCGCCCCGGCCGCGTCATCGGCGCGCGAAGACGACGCCGCCGCGTGGCCGACCCCGGCGTGCGGCCCGGGGACCTGCGTCCCCTCTTCCCGCCGCCCGGCGCCACCGTCCGCGTCACGGTCGAACAGGTCGTCAGCAACTTCGCGGGCCGCGCCGACGCCTCCTCCGCCTCGGCCGGGCGCCACGGGGCCGTCGAGTCCGGGCCCACCGACGACGACGCCGACTCCCTGGAGATCGAGCAGTTCGCCCGGATCAAACGCCTCACGCGCCGCCCCGGGCCGATGCTCTTCCTCGCGCTGCTGCTGGCCTCGCTGCTGGCCTGCCGCGACCTCATCGGCTCCGGCGCGCTGGTCGGCGGTGCCCTGCTGCCCGCGCCCGACGCGGCGGGCGGCCTGTGGGAGAGGTACCTGGAGACCTGGCAGCCCGTCGGGGTCGGCGGCGACCAGGCGGCGCCCCCGTTCATCGGGCTGCTCGCGCTGCTGTCCACCGTGCTGATGGGCAGCCCCGGCCTCGCCATGACGCTGCTGCTGGTCGGCTCCGTCCCGCTGGCCGGCGCGTCGGCGTACTTCACCTCCCGGCCGCTGGTCATGTCCCGCCTGCTGCGCGCCTGGGGCAGCATCGCGTACGCCCTGCTGCCCGCCGTCACCGGCGCCCTGGCCGGCGGCCGGATCGGCACCGCCGTCCTCGCCGTGCTGCTGCCCCCGCTCGCCCGCACCGCCGTCTCCGCCGCCGGGCACACCGGCGCCGCGAACGCCGGGCGCGGACCGTGGCGCGCGGTCTGGGCCTGCGCGCTGCTGCTGACCGTCGCCACCGCCTTCACCCCGGTCGTGTGGCCGATGGCGGTGCTGCTGGCGGCCTGCTCGCTGCTGCTGCCGCTCCGGGCCGAGCCCGGCCTGCGGCGCGCCAAGGCCGTGCGCTTCGCCGCCCTGCTCCTGACGCCGTTCGTGCTGCTCGGCCCCTGGTCCTGGTCGGTGCTGCTCAGCCCCTCGGACTTCCTGCGTGAGGCCGGGCTCCCCTTCACCACCGCCGAGGCGTCGGCGTTCCAGCTGGTGAACATCAGCCCCGCCGGGCCCGGCACTCCCGGCACCTGGCTGCTGGTCGGCCTGCTGGTGGCCGCGCTCGGCGCGCTGCTGCGGCGGGAGCGGCGGCTGGCCATCGGCACCGCCTGGGCCGGGGCGCTCGCCGGGCTGCTCTTCGCGGTCTGGTCCAACGCCTCCGACGCGGTGTGGGCCGGCCCTGCCACCCTGGTCTACGGCCTGGCCCTGCTGTGCGCCGCCGTCCTGGGCGCCGACGGCGCGCGGTACCGCGTCGCCGCCCAGAGCTTCGGCTGGCGGCAGCCGGTGGCGGTGGCCGTCGCGGGCGCGGCGGCGATCGGGCCGCTGCTGGTAGCGGTCGGCTGGATCCTCGGCGGGGCCGACGGACCGCTGGAGCGGCGCGGCCCGGTTCAGGTGCCGGCGTTCGTCGCCGAGGAGAGCTCCACCCGCGACCAGGCCCGCACGCTCGTGCTGTCGGGCTCGGGCGAGGGCGTGTCGTACGCCCTGGTGCGCGGCTCCGGCGCCCGGCTCGGCGACGCCGACCTCGCCGGGCTGATCGGCGAGGACGCCTCGCTCGGCGAGGCCGTCGGCAACCTGGTGGCGGGCACCGGCGCGGACCAGACGGCCGTGCTCGCCGACTACGCCGTGGCGTACGTGCTGGTGCGGGACGGCTCGCCGCGCGAGCTGCACGAGGTGCTGGACACCACGCCGGGCCTGGAGCGGCTCAGCCAGGAGGACGGCAGCGCGCTGTGGCGGGTCGAGGGCGAGATCTCGCGCGTCGCGGTGCTGCCGCCCGGGCGGGAGGCGGGCAACGCCGCGGCCGCCGACCCGGTGCCGGTCGTCTCCGGCGCCGTCGAGGTCCACACCGAGCTGCCCGACGGCCCGGCCGGGCGCATCCTGCGGCTGGCCGAGACGGCCGCCTCCGGCTGGAAGGCGACGCTGGACGGCGAGCCGCTGACGCCCGTCACGCTCGGCGGCTGGGCCCAGGGCTTCGAACTGCCGGCGGGCGGCGGGCGGCTCGACGTCACCTACGAGACGCCGGGCAGCCACACGCTGTGGGTGTGGGGCCAGGGCTTCGCGCTGCTGGTGCTGTGCGTGCTGGCGCTGCCGGGGCGGCGCCGCGAGCTGGACGACGACATGCCGGAGCCTCAGGCCCCGCCGGCCGGGGCGCCCCAGGGCCGCCGGGCGCGGCGGCTGGCCGCCGAGGCCGCGGTCGCGGGGACGGGCGTGACGCCCGTGCCGCCCGGAGCCGGCGAGGCGCCCGACGCGCCCGCGATGCCGCCGCCCCTGCCCCCGCAGGCGCCGCCGCCCGCGGAGCCGATGCCGGAGACGGAGCCCGCGCCGGTGGCCGCCGAGCAGCCGCAGTGGTCCTACCCGGGCGCCCTGCCCGACCCGGGCTACGCGCAGCCCTATCCGGACCAGTACGACCAGCAGTACCAGGATCCCCAGACCCAGACCTACTACCCCGGCGGTCAGGCCATCCCGCAGCAGCCGCAGCCCTACGAGGAGTCCTACGAGGGTTCCTACGAGGACTACGCGGCGCCGTACGACCACCCGGCCGACTACGGGGACGGGAGCGGCCAGCGATGAACCGTCCCACGATCTCCCTGCTCGCCACGGTCGGGGCGCTGCTCGCGCTGACGGGCCTCGCCGCCGTCGGCTCGGGCGACGAGCCCGCCGACGCCGGGGCGTCCGAGGCCGCCGAGCGCCCCGCGCCCCGGCCGGTCCAGCGCACCGCGCTGACCTGCCCGCGCCCCACCGCCGCCGAGTCGGCGACGACCTGGTACACGGCGTACACCCCCGCGGGGGAGCCGGCCGGCGAGGAGGGGCAGGGCAGCGCCGAGCTGTTCCCCGCCCCCGAGTACGCCCCGGGCACCGAGGGTGGCGAGGGCGGGGAGAACAGCGGGGGAGGCGAGAACGGCGAGGGCGGCGAAGACGGAAACGGCGAGGGCGGGGAGAACGGCGAGGGCCAGCGGGGCCAGGAGAGCCAGGAGAAGCAGGCCGACCCCGTGGCGCCGCTGGCCGAGCCGGGCGTCCCGGTCACCGTCAGCACCGAGGAGACCGGCGCCCCGGCCCTGACCGGCACCGCCGAGCAGCGGCTGGCCCCCGGCTGGACGGTGCAGCAGACCACCCGCGTCCCCTCCGGCATCGGCCGCGGCCTGCTCGGCACCGCCTGCCAGACGCCCGACACCGGCTTCTGGTTCGCCGGCGCGAGCACCGCCGCCACCCGCCACGACTACGTCCACGTCACCAACCCCGACGAGGCGGCCACCGTCGTCGACGTCGAGCTGTACGGGCCGGACGGTCGGCTGGAGGCCGAGGCGGGCGAGGGCATCACGGTCCCCGGCGGCTCCTCGGTGCCCGTGCTGCTGTCCACTCTCACCGACGAGGAGGTCGACGACCTCGCCGTCGAGGTGACCGCCCGCACCGGCCGCATCGGCGCCCAGATCGAGGCGGTCGACGATGCGCTCGGCGCCGACTGGCTGCCCCCCGCCGACCCGGCCGACGGCCCGGTGGTGCTGCCCGGCATCCCGGCCGACGCGCGGAACGCGCAGCTCGTGGCGTACGCCCCGGGCGAGGAGGACATCACCTTCGACGTGCGCCTGGCCGGTCCCGCCGGTGTGATCACGCCGGCCGGGCACGAGACCGTCACGGTCCTCGCCGGCTCCCTCACCACGGTCGACCTCGGCCCCCTTACGCAGGGCGAGACCGGCTCGCTCGTCCTCACCCCGGCGGCGGGCTCGGGCGGCGGCTCGGTGATGGCCGCGCTCCGGGTCACGGAAGGGCCCGAGGAGCAGGGTGAGGAGGGGGAGGGGGAGAGCGGGCAGGAGATGGCGTTCATCCAGGCCACCGACCCCATCGAGTGGCGCGGCACCGCCTCGGGCAACACCGCCGAGGGCGTTCAGCTCTCGCTGGCGGCGCTGGGCGGCGAGGCGGCGCGCGTCGAGGTCACCGTCTCCGCGGGCAGCGACGGCGGCCGGACCACCACCCAGAGCTACACCGTGAAGCCGCGGACCACCCTCACCGTCACCCCCGAGCTTCCCGAGGACACCGAGGGCCGGTACGCCCTCACCGTCGAACGCCTCGGCGGCGGCCCGCTCTACGCCGCGCGCACCCTCTCCGAGGGCGGAGGGGAGGAAGACGACTCGGCGAGGATGGTCACGATCCAGACGATCCCGGACGACCGCTCCACGGTCACGGTCCCCGACACCGGGCAGGACCTGTCGATCCTGATCGAGTGAGCGAGCGGGCGAGTGACCGGCAGATCGGCCGAGGGCGCCGCTCAGTCCTGGCCGTACTTGGGGTCCACCGACTCCGGCGCCAGCCCCAGCAGCTCGGCGGCCTGCTCCACCACCACCTCGTGAACCAGCCGCGCGCACTCCTCCCGGTCCCGGCTGCGCAGCTCCACCGGGCGGCGATACACGACGATGCGGTCGGGACGCCCGTCCCGGCCGTTCACCACCCCGCCCAGCGGCACGATGTCCGCCGACGCCGCGTCCGCGCGCTCGCCGCGCGAGAGCCACGGCACCTCCTGCACAACGAAGTCGACGCCCGCGAGCTGCGGCAGCCGCCGCCGCAGCCGCTCCGCCGAGTCGTGCACCAGCGAGTCGAAGGTGTCCGCCCGGGTCACCGCCAGCGGCACCTGAGGCGGCGCCACTGGTCCACGCATACCGCGGCCATGCCGGTCCCGGTGCCGTGAGGAGCGGCCGTACGGGCCGGACGAGGCCGGGGGGACGCTGCTGAGGTTGTCCATCGTCTTTGACGATAGAGGACGAGGCGCCGCCTGGTGAGGTCGATCGCCCGGCGAATGCGGACAGCACGGAACAGCCTGGACACGGCGCGGACGGGCGTGCGGCGACACGGCCGGGAGGGCTCGCGGCAATCCGTCGCGGCCCGCTCAGGAGTGCGGTACGGTCCAACATCGTGAGCCCCGTACGCCGCTGTTCGCGCACCGCGTGCGGCCGCCCCGCCGTGGCGACGCTGACGTATGTCTACGCGGACTCCACGGCCGTCCTCGGCCCGCTCGCCACCTACGCCGAGCCGCACTGCTACGACCTGTGCGCCGAGCATTCCGAGCGGCTGACGGCCCCCCGCGGCTGGGAGGTGGTCCGGCTCGCCGTGGACACCCACCACGCGACCCTCCCCAGCGGAGACGACCTCGAAGCCCTCGCCGACGCCGTGCGGGAGGCCGCCCGCACGCCGCCCCGTGCCGCGCCCCGAGGCGACGAGCGGCGCGGCGGCGTACCGGGGCAGCAGGGCCAGCCCGCCGCCCCGCCCAGGGGCACCGATCCCATAGACGTCGCCCGCCGCGCGCATCTGCGTATTTTGCGCTCTCCTGAGCCGTAACGCGCGCCCGGTACATTGGATGGCCGCCGCTGATGCTGACCACATCGGACGTAACGGAACGCAGCAAGACGTAACGGACATCCATCGCCCGACAAACAGACGCAGACAAGGGGTGGCTCGTGCCGGACCTGTCGCAGATCGTGAAGGCCTACGACGTACGCGGTGTGGTTCCCGATCAGTGGGACGAGCGGCTGGCGCGGCTCTTCGGCGCCGCGTTCGCCGAGGTGACCAGAGCCAAGGCCGTGGTCATCGGGCACGACATGCGCCCCTCCTCGCCGGGCCTGGCGCGCGCCTTCGGCGAGGGGGCCGCCGCGCGCGGCGCCGACGTCACCGAGATCGGGCTGTGCTCCACCGACCAGCTCTACTACGCCAGCGGCGCGCTCGGCCTCCCCGGCGCGATGTTCACCGCCAGCCACAACCCCGCCCAGTACAACGGCATCAAGATGTGCCAGGCCGGGGCCGCCCCCATCGGCCAGGACAGCGGCCTGGCCGACATCCGCGCGCTGGTCGAGGAGTGGGCGGACGCCGGCGAGGGCGCGCCCCCCGCCACCGCCGCGGAACCCGGCACCCTCACCCGGCGCGACGTCCTCGCCGACTACGCCGGGCACCTGCGTTCCCTCGTGGACCTCACCGCCATCCGCCCCCTGAAGGCCGTCGTCGACGCCGGCAACGGCATGGGTGGCCACACCGTGCCGACCGTGCTGGCCGGGCTGCCCGTCGAGCTGGAGGCGATGTACTTCGAGCTGGACGGCACCTTCCCCAACCACGAGGCGAACCCGCTGGATCCGGCCAACATCGTCGACCTCCAGGCCCGGGTGCGCGCCACCGGCGCCGACATCGGCCTGGCGTTCGACGGCGACGCCGACCGCTGCTTCGTCGTCGACGAGCGGGGCGAGCCGGTTCCGCCCTCGGCGATCACCGCCCTCGTCGCCGCCCGCGAGCTGGCCAAGGCGCCCGGCTCCACCGTCATCCACAACCTGATCACCTCCTGGTCGGTCCCCGAGGTGGTCAGGGAGAACGGCGGCACGCCCGTGCGCACCCGCGTCGGCCACTCCTTCATCAAGGCCGAGATGGCCCGCACCGGCGCGATCTTCGGCGGTGAGCACTCCGCCCACTACTACTTCCGCGACTTCTGGAACGCCGACACCGGCATGCTGGCCGCGCTGCACGTGCTGGCCGCGCTCGGCGGGCAGGACGGGCCGCTGTCCGCCCTGGTCGCCGCCTACGACCGCTACGCCGCCTCCGGCGAGGTCAACAGCCGCGTCGCCGACCAGGCCGGGCGGGCGGCGGCCGTGCGCGGCGCCTTCGCGGACCGCCCCGGCGTCACCCTCGACGAGCTCGACGGCCTGACCGTCTCCACCGACGACTGGTGGTTCAACCTCCGGCCGTCCAACACCGAGCCGCTGCTGCGGCTGAACGTCGAGGCCCGCGACGCCGCGACCGTCGCCAAGGTCCGCGACGAGGTGCTGGCGATCGTCCGGGCGTAGGGCGGGCGTAGGGCGTAACCCCCGGTGGGCACCGGCAGGACCCCGGCGTCCTGGCGGTGCCCACCGGGGCCCGGGCCGGTAGGGTGATCGGCGAACGACACCCCCGTACGCCCGCCGCCGGAGGAACCATGCCGCTCATCGAAGCCGCGCTGCTGGAGATCCTGGCCTGCCCGGTCTGCCGCTCCCCGCTCCGCGAGGACGCCGAGGCCCAGGAGCTGGTGTGCACCGGCGAAGCGTGCGGCCTCGCCTACCCCGTGCAGGACGGCATCCCCGTACTGCTCGCGGACGAGGCCCGCCAGACCCGGACCGGCGGCTGAGAGCCTCCGCGGCCGCGTCCCGGTTCTCCCCTCGGGCGATCGGAGCCGAAGCATGATCGACGAAACGCTGCTCGACGCACCCGACGAACTGGCCCGCGCCGACCCCCGTGGCCTGCTGCGCGCCGTGGCCGCCGCCGGGGCGCAGGTCCGCACCGCCACCCGCGCCGCGGTGGAGTCCGACCTCGCCCGCCTGAACCCCGAGGGCCGCCCCGGCACCCTCCTCGTCGCCGGGACCGGCCCCACCGCCCCCCTCGTCGCCGACCTCCTCCGCGCCCTCACCGACGACGGCATCCCCGTCCACCAGCTCCAGCCCACCGGTGCCCTGGCCGCGCCGGGCGCCCTGACCTGGACGCTGCCGCGCTGGGTCGGCCCGCTCGACCTGCTGCTCGCCGTCTCCGCCGAGGGCACCGAACCCGGCCTGTCCATGCTGCTGGAGGCGGCGTACCGGCGCGGCTGTGCCGCCGTCACCGTCACCCCGCCCGGCTCGCCGCTGGCCGAGACCAGCGCGCACCGGCGCAACCTCACCATCCCGCTGGCCACCGCCCCCCACGCCGAGCCCGCCGACCACCCCGCCGCCCCGGGCCCTGCCTGGGCGCTGGTCACGCCGCTGCTGCTGCTCGGCGAGCGGCTGGGTCTCTTCCCGGCCGGCACCGCCGACGCCGACGCCGTCCACGCCATGGCCGACCAGCTCGACGCCGTCGCCGAACGCTGCGGCCCCACCACCCGCACCCACGACAACCCCGCCAAGACGCTCGCCGCCGAGCTCGACGCCTCCCTGCCGCTGCTGTGGAGCGAGGGCCCCGTCGCCCATGCCGCCGCCCGCCACGCCGCCGCCACCCTCGCCGGCCTCGCCGGCCGGCCCGCGCTCACCGCCGAGCTGCCCATGGCGTTGGCCGCGCACGGCGCGCTCCTCAACGGCAGCCTCGTGCCGGGCGCCGGCCCCGAGGACTTCTTCCGCGACCGCGTCGACGAGCCGGCGCCGCTGCACGCCCGCGTGCTGCTGCTGCGCAGCCCCCTGCCGCCCGGCTCCGACGGAAACGCCGCCAGCGCGGCCGCCGCCGCCCGCGACCTCGCCTTCGAGCAGGGCGTCACCTTCAGAGAGCTGGAGTCCGCCCTGGACACCGGCGAGGAGACCGCCCCGCTGCGGCTCGCCGCCGAGCTCATCGCCCCGCTCGACTTCGCCGCCGTGTACCTCTCGCTGACCTCCGGCGCGCGTGCGTAACGCCGCGCCGCCGCCCCGACGCACGCCGCAATCCGACCGACCCCTGGACGAGCACACACCATGGACCGCCTCCACAACACCATCCGTCCCTATGCCTGGGGCTCGCCCACCGCCATCCCCCAGCTGCTGGGCGTCGAGCCCACCGGCGAGCCGCAGGCCGAGCTGTGGATGGGCGCCCACCCCGGCGCCCCCTCCCGCGTCGAGAGGGGCGACGGCCCCGTCTCGCTCGCCGACGCCATCGCCGCCGACCCCGTGGGCGAGCTGGGCGAGCCGACCGCACGCGCCTTCGGCGGGCGGCTGCCGTTCCTCATGAAGCTGCTGGCCGCCGAAGCGCCCCTCTCCCTCCAGGTGCACCCGGACCTCCCCCAGGCGCAGGCCGGCTTCGCCGACGAGGAGGGCCGCGGCGTTCCCGTCGACGCCCCCCACCGCAACTACAAGGACGCCAACCACAAGCCCGAGCTCATCTGCGCCCTCACCCCCTTCAACGGGCTGTGCGGCTTCGCCCACCCGGCCGCGACCGCCGACGCCTTCGACGCACTCGGCGTCGACGAGCTCAAGCCGTACGCCGACCTGCTGCGCGCCCAGCCCGAGGCCGACGCGCTGCGCGAGGTCCTCACCGCCGTCCTCACCGCCGACCGCGAGGCCATGGCCGACACCGTGACCCGCACCGCCCGCGCCGCCCGGGCGCTCGCCTCCCAGGGCCCGGGCCGCTTCGCGGGGACCTGCGCCACCGTGGCGCACATGGAACGCCACTTCCCCGGCGACCCCGGCGTCATCGCGGGCATGCTGCTCAACTGCGTCCGCCTCCAGCCGGGCGAGGCCCTCTTCCTCGCTGCCGGCGTCCCGCACGCCTACCTCGACGGCCTCGGCGTGGAGATCATGGCCACCTCCGACAACGTCCTGCGGTGCGGGCTCACCCCCAAGCACATCGACGTCCCCGAGCTGCTGCGCATCGTCCGCTTCGAGCCCACCGAGCCCGCCGTGCTGTCGCCAGCCGCCCAGGCCGGAGAGGAGGCGTACCTCGCGCCCGTCGACGACTTCCGCCTCTCCCGCCTGCGGCTGCGCCCCGGCTCCGCGCCGCGCGAACTCGACGGCGGCGCCCCGCAGATCCTGCTGTGCACCTCCGGCCGGGCCCTGCTGCGCACCGCCGACGCCGGCGAACTCGCCCTCGGCCCCGGCCAGTCGGCGTACGCCCGCGCCGGCGAGCACACCACGGTGACCGGCGAGGGCACCCTCTTCCGCGCCACCGTGGGCGGCGTAGTCCCGCTCGGCCGTTCGGTGTAGATTCGACCCGGAGTCAGACGTCGATGCTGATGGCAGTCGGCGGCCCGCGTGGCCGTCGGCCGAGGGGAAAGAAGGCCCTCCGACGGACTGCGAGACCGGGCACATCCCTGCCCGCGGCCTCACCTGTCCGTGCACGCTCATCCGCGCTTGAGGAGCAGCCGCTCATGACCGACTTCAAGGTCGCCGACCTTTCGCTGGCCGACTTCGGCCGCAAGGAGATCACCCTCGCCGAGCACGAGATGCCCGGCCTGATGGCGATCCGCGAGGAGTACGCCGCCGCCCAGCCCCTGGCGGGCGCCCGCATCACCGGCTCGCTGCACATGACCGTCCAGACCGCCGTGCTGATCGAGACGCTCGTCGCGCTCGGCGCCAGGGTCCGCTGGGCCTCCTGCAACATCTTCTCCACCCAGGACCACGCGGCCGCCGCCATCGCCGCCGCCGGCATCCCCGTCTTCGCCTGGAAGGGTGAGACGCTCGAGGAGTACTGGTGGTGCACCGAGCAGGCCCTGACCTGGCCGGACGCGCCCACCGGCGGCCCGACCATGATCCTCGACGACGGCGGCGACGCCACGCTGCTGGTGCACAAGGGCGTGGAGTACGAGAAGGCCGGGAAGGTGCCCGACCCCGCCACCGCCGCCGAGAACGACGAGCACCGCGTCATCCTCGAACTGCTGACCCGCTCCCTCGCCGAGACCCCCCAGAAGTGGACGCAGGCCGCCTCCGAGATCCGCGGCGTCACCGAGGAGACCACCACCGGCGTCCACCGGCTGTACGAGATGCACCGGGAGGACACGCTGCTCTTCCCGGCGATCAACGTCAACGACGCGGTCACCAAGTCCAAGTTCGACAACAAGTACGGCTGCCGCCACTCGCTGATCGACGGCATCAACCGCGCCACCGACGTGCTGATCGGCGGCAAGACGGCCGTCATCTGCGGCTACGGCGACGTCGGCAAGGGATGCGCCGAGTCGCTGCGCGCCCAGGGCGCCCGCGTCATCGTCACCGAGATCGACCCGATCTGCGCCCTCCAGGCCGCCATGGACGGCTACCAGGTGGCCCGCCTGGAGGACGTCGTGGAGACCGCCGACATCTTCGTCACCTGCACCGGTAACCGCGACATCATCCTCGCCGGCCACATGGAACGGATGAAGCACCAGGCGATCGTCGGCAACATCGGCCACTTCGACAACGAGATCGACATGGCGGGCCTGGCGAAGATCGACGGGATCGTGAAGGACGAGATCAAGCCGCAGGTCCACACCTGGACCTTCCCCGACGGCCACAGCATCATCGTGCTCTCCGAGGGCCGCCTGCTGAACCTGGGGAACGCCACCGGCCACCCGTCGTTCGTGATGTCGAACAGCTTCTCCAACCAGACGATCGCCCAGATCGAGCTGCACACGAACCCCAACGCCTACCCGGTCGGCGTCCACACCCTGCCCAAGCGGCTGGACGAGAAGGTCGCCCGCCTTCACCTGGACGCGCTGGGCGTCCGCCTCACCGAGCTGCGCCCCGAGCAGGCGGCGTACATCGGCGTCTCGGTCGAGGGCCCCTACAAGTCCGACCACTACCGGTACTGACCGGGTCCCGGTGCCCCGCGGGCGTTACAGCCTCCACGACCCGTACGACGGGACGCCCCTGGGCGAGGAGCGCTTCGACTGCGCGCCCGGCCCCGCCGGCTGGCGCTACACGTCGCGGCTCCTCGACCCGGGCGGCGCCCCCGCCGGGTCCGTCGACCTGACCCTGGACGCGCTCGGCCGCCCCATCCGGCTGGAGCTGCGCTCCGGCGGCTGGCGGGTGCGCGGGGCCGCGCTCGACGGCGTCACCTGGGTCCGCATGGGCGCCGACAGCGGCACGGAGGCGCGGGAGGGCAACGCCCCCGCCCGCGCCTTCACCGGCGCCTCGCCCGCGTTCCTCGTCGCCACCGCCCGCCTGCTCCGGCTCACGCCCGAGGAGCCCGCCGCCCGCCTCCGGCTGGTCGACTTCGCCCGGCCGACGCTGGCCGCCCGCACCCGGGAGGAGTCCTGGACCCTGCTCGGCAGCGACAGCCACCCGACGGACGCCGGGCCGCTGCGCGTCGACAACTACCGGGTCGACGACCTGGAGACGGGGGAGCGGCACGACGTGCACCTCGCGGGCGACGTCGTGCTGGCGGCCCCCGGCGTCGAGCTGTCGGAGCTGGAGTCCCCGCCGTCGGACTTCAGGACGGCGGGGTGAACCCGGTGGGTCGCTCCCGTTCCGGCTTCGTCAGGCGCGGCGCGGCTGTCGGGGCAGGCGGCGGTCCCACTGGAGCCACTGGAGCCACTGGAGCCGCCGGAGTCACAGAAGCCGCCGGGGTCACCTGCGGCGGCGTCACCGGCTGGCCGCCGGACGGCCCCCAGCCAGGCGCGTTGCCCGCCGCCGCCTGACCCTCCCCCGCGCCGAAGGCGCGCTGCGCGTCCCGCCGCTGCCGCTCCGCCGCCACCCCCGCCAGATACGCCGCCGGATGAATCCCGGGAGGCGCCGGCGTTCCGATGCGGTCCACCAGGTCGCCGCAGAGCTTGACCGCCATCGACCACGCGACCTGCGGATCGAGCTGCCGCATCCGCGTCAGGTACTGGCGCACCGCCAGCCACAGCCCCTCCGGCACCCGCGACAGGTCCAACTCCGCGAACTGCCCGGCGACCCACTCCGGCGGCGGAGGCGGCGGAGCCGCGCGCCCGCCCGGGATCCGCTCGCGCACCACGAGCGTTCCAGCGAAGACGTCCCCCAGCCGCCGGCCCCGGGCCGAGACCAGCGAGGCGATGCAGGCCACGGACCCGGCCGTCGCCAGGATCTCGATGAAGCCGATGGCGCCACGCACCAGCGCATGCCGGAACCGGATCGGCCCGCCGTCGTCCCGCACCACCCGCAGGCCGTACACCACCTTCCCCAGCGAACGCCCGTGACTCAGCGTCTCCACGGCGACGGGCGCCCCCACCAGCAACAGCACCAGCAGCGCCACCTGCACCGCCGCCGCCGTGGCCGTGCCCAGCGGCAGCACCGTGCTCAGCAGCACCGTGGCGAACAGCAGATACGCGCCGACGTACACGACGAGATCAAGCGCCACGGCCAGCGCCCGGGTCGGCACCCTCGCCGGATGCAGCCCGAGCACCACCGCGTCGCCCGTGACGAGCTGACTCATCCGGCCGACCCCTCCTTCCGCGGGCGCCTCATGGCCTCTGCTGCACAGTCTGTCACCGTCATCTGAGAAGCTCGGAGCATGGACCTCGACGTCTTCGTCGCCGCGCACCGTGGGGAGTGGGACAGGCTAACAGCGCTGCTGCGCCGTCGCCGCCGCCTGACGGGCGCGGAGGCGGACGAGCTCGTCGTCCTCTATCAGCGCACGGCCACGCACCTCTCGCAGCTCCAGTCCTCGGCGCCCGACCCCGTCCTGGTCAACCGGCTCACCACGCTGGTGGCCCGTGCCCGCAGCGCGGTCGTGGGCACCCGCCGCGCGACCTGGCGCGACGCGCTCCGCTTCTTCGTCGTCGCCTTCCCCGCCGCCTGCTACCGGAGCCGTCACTGGTGGGTGACGACCGGCGTCGTCTTCACACTGCTGGTGGCGGCCATGGGCTGGTGGATCGCGGCCAACCCGGAGGTGCAGAGCACGATCGCCGCTCCCGACGAGCTGCGCGAGATGACCCGGCCCGGCGGAGGGTACGAGTCGTACTACTCCAGCAGCCCCGCCGCGGCCTTCTCCGCCCAGGTCTGGACGAACAACGCCCAGGTGGCGGGGATGTCACTCGCCTTCGGCGCGCTGCTCGGGCTGCCGGTGCTGTGGGTGATCCTCCAGAACGCCGTGAACGTCGCGACGGGCGTGGGACTGATGGCCTCGGCCGACCGGCTCGACGTCTTCCTCGGCCTGATCCTGCCGCACGGCCTGCTGGAGCTGACAGCCGTCTTCGTGGCAGCCGGCACGGGCCTGCGGCTCGGCTGGACGGTGATCGACCCCGGCCCGCGCACCCGCGCCGCCGCGCTGGCCGAGGAGGGCCGGGCGGCGATAGGCATGGCCATCGGCCTCGCGGCGGTCCTGGCCGTCTCCGGGGCCATCGAGGGCTTCGTGACGCCCTCCGGCCTCCCGACCTGGGCACGCATCGCCATCGGCGTCGCCGCGGAACTGGCCTTCCTGACCTATGTCTTCGTGCTGGGCCGACACGCCGCCCTGGCGGGCGAGACCGGTGACACGGCCGCCACGGACCGCGCGACGGAGGTCCCGGTAGCCGCGTGAGCCCGCCCGAGCGGATTCAAGTTGACGCGCGCGTGTCGGGGGCGTAACGTTGCTCGAGCGCTCACGCCAAGAGCGCATCCTGCCACCTCTGAGTGGCACCCACTATCTGCGAGTGACTGACCCGCGAGGGTCTGTTTCTGCTTGCCTTGCGCACGTGGAATAGACCCCGATTTTGAATTCGGCGGGGGACACTCTAAGGTGGTGGACACCGAGAACGAGGCAACGCCCGGTGGGTGTCCGTTCCTTGAGAACTCAACAGCGTGTCATGCTTGTCAATGCCAGATTTTTTCGAGATTCATTGCGAGGATTGTCTCGCGTGGATGGTCTCTGTTTTGAGTATGCATTCACGGAG